>CADBHI010000012.1 GCA_902794405.1 uncultured Prevotellaceae bacterium | reverse complement strand
GGTGCGTCACCCGCTGAAGAACTACAGCATCTACAAGGAGGAGATCACGCCGGAGCCGTAAGCTTTTTGTGGATAGTGGATGGTGGATAGTGGATGGAGAATACACCATCCACTAAAAATCACCACTCACCTAACTAAAAAAGGAGGTAAAAAATGAAGAATGGCAAGAGCTCCCTTTGGGAGATTGGACTGCGAATCCTCATCGCTGCCGCTACGGCTGCGCTGACGGCATTAGGAACGACCAGCTGTATGGGCCTTGGGCCCGTGGTATTCTGAATCATCAACTGAAAAGAGAGGGCTGTGCAGAGGGCATGGCCCTCTCTTTTTGGTGTGCTCGGCGAGCATAGCGAGACGCTACCGAAGGGACGCAAGAAGGGTCTTGATCAGACCCCCTCTGGCTCCCCCTACTTAGGGGGAGAATCGTGGTGTGTGGGCTCTATTCCTCGATATGATCCAGCGTTTCAACCTGGGTGAAGACTTTGTGGTGGTGGCAGACTCTGGCCTGATGAGCGAGGACAATGTAAAGTTGCTCCGCAGTGCGTTGTTTATTTGCTGCTATAGGTATGTACGCTCGAGCCTTGGGCGGAGGGGAGGTAATTGATGCCCCACCAACACATTTGCAGGAGAACGAAGGAAATGATGAGCATCCAGAGGGCCAGCCGATTGCGATGGCGAGGGAGCTGACGGTAATGTATATATATAAGGTATGCAAGCCAGGTGATGGCGGCCCACGTCTCCTTGGGGTCCCACGACCAGTAGTGGCCCCAGGCTTCCTTCGCCCAGAGTGCGCCAAAAAGCATACCGATGGTGAGGAAGGCAAGGCTTACATAGACGAGGTCGTCGGCTAATTTCCACCAGGCGATGACGACAGCTACGCCAAGCAGGGTGTATGCGAATATATAGACAAATACGTGAGGCGCAAACCAGGGACTCTGAAGGGCAGGCACCAGTGTCTTCGTGTTGTAACTGTCAAAGAAGAAGTAGGCAAAGATGGATGCGAAGACAGCGAGGCCGAAGTATATCCAGAGCGCCTTACTTGTAGCCTTTCTCAATCGTCTCCACAAAACCATCAGCGTCATGAGCACCGCACCTGCCAGCATCATATAGAAGCCCGCATAAACCCATGGCAGCCACGGGTCGCTCACCAGTTCGAGTATCGAAATCTGGCTCTGAGCACCCATCTGTGTGTCGTAGCCGTACTGATAGATTTTCCAGCCGTCCACCTCGTAGGGCTTGTTCACATCAATAGTAGTTTCGATGTTTTTGCCCGATTTCGTCAGGATCTGAATCTCCGAGGCAAAGCGCTTGGGCGAACCGTTGTCGTAGGTTTCCATGATGAACTTCTTCAGTTCGATGGCTATCGGCATCTCCTTGATGGCACCGTTCTGTTCCAATGCTCTCCATTCAGGCTCGCCTACACCACAAATCATCTTCACCCGCTGCATATCGGCATTGCCAAGGGTTGCCATCGTAAGGGCAAGAAACAGCCCCAAGTGGTTCAGCAGGAAAGCGATGTTCCGTATGTTGCGATGGAATCGCAACAAACACAACCGCTTAAGTGTAACAACACCGAGGATCACCGCGATATACACATAGATGAGCACGAACGGCCAGAACGACAGCATGTTATTAAGCCATGTGCCATTGAGTTGCTGGCGCGTCAGACCCATGATAATTGTCAGCACCACAGCGTAAACCATTGCCGGTATTGCCGCCTGATACGTGCTGATAAACTGGAAGGCATACACCTTCTTCCTTAATATGTATACGAGGGCGATGATGGCCAAGAAACCTGCCAGCACAATACCATTAGCCGGCCATGTAAAGGCCTCCCACACTACTGGTCCAACGCTCAGTTGCAGCGCCAGTCCTGCAAAGACAAGACCTCCTCCAATGAGGAAGCCCTCTTTCATGCTCCAGGGGTTAGTCCACATGATATCTCGATGAGTTTTCAGTTCTTTTCACTAAATATTCAAACAGATCAATGGTTCCTGCATCCACCTCAACATTGAGGGACGGCACTTCCTCCACCATTCTTGTGGTGCCACTTGTTTTATTGACATAGAAATGGACAAAGGCACCAGTATAGCTGCGGAATACCACTTGAAATGCAGAGTCCGTCTCTTCGCCCATCTGTACATACATGATGTCGGGATTATTCTCGGCTACGCTCCAGTCATATTCCTTATGGCAATAGTTGTTCACGCCCTCGTAAGCCATTTCTGCCGTAATGGTTTTTAGCGTATCTTCCGTTTGCGCATCAGAGGACTGTGCCACATCAGCCTTATTACTACAAGAACATAATAACAAGGCCATAAATACGAATGTAAAAGTTAATCTTTTCATATTACTCATCTTCATACATAATGGTCTATACGGATGCTCGATTCTACTTTGGTCGAGCATTCCTTGCAAACTCAAACAGCGATTGAGGAAGGTGACAATAGCCATCGGGATTCTTGTCGAGGTAGTCCTGATGATACTCTTCTGCCGTGTAGAAGTTCTGTAGAGGCAGTTTCTCAACGGCCAAGGGCTGATTGTAGCTTTTCTGCTCTTCGGCAAATACCTTTTCAATCACAGGCAGATCCGCTGGGTCGGTATAGTAGACACCAGTACGATAGCGTGTGCCCTCGTCGTGTCCCTGCTTGTTGAGACTGGTGGGTTCGATGGCCTTGAAAAACATCTGCAACAGGAACTTGAGACTGACCACATCGGGATAGAACCGCACAAATACCGTCTCAGCAAAGCCCGTCTGGTCGGTATACACCTCTTTGTAAGTAGGATTCTCCGTGTGTCCGTTAGCAAATCCCACTTCCGTCAAGGCTACACCCTCAATCTGCTTGAAATAGTGCTCCGTTCCCCAGAAGCAGCCCCCAGCAAGGTAAATATCCTTCGTGGGCTTTGTTTCCAGAATCCCGTCTACCTCATGCTCTACGAACGGACCGGCCTTGCACTCTAACAGGACGCTTGGCTCTAAGCACTCTAATCCGTGCCAGACGTTCTTAGGAATGTCCACGCCATAGCGGCCACTCTCCTGGCTGATGACACACGATTCCACTATCTTGCCCTCGTCATTATAGGTCGTAACGCGGACCTTTCCCCTTAGTATCACGAAGGTCTCGTCCTTGTCGGGATGGTGATGCACAGGGATGAAAGTGCCTGGCTCCAACGCGTTGAGGAATCGGTGGCACTTGTCCTGAAGGCTCTGATGGAAGTTGTAGTTCTTCCTCAGTCTCGGCGACTTCTTGGCTTCCTCAGCCAGTCCGTCCATTAATTGTTCGTCTATTATCTTCATCATCTTGCTATTGTAAATCAATAAGTTCCTCCATTTTTTCGATGACATAATCGGCTCCGGCTTCTTTGAGCGCCTCTCTGCTTCCGTTGCCCCAAGTCACGCCACAAGTCTTTGTCCCCGCATTGGCTCCCATCAGAATGTCGACGGCCATATCTCCTACAACCAGCGTCTCACTGGCAGCATAGTGCATCGCAGTAAGCGTCTTCAACACAGGTTCCGGCTTGGGCTTCGCTTCCTTCACGTCATCAGCCCCTATTAAATAAGAGATGTAGTCTGCAATGCCCATGTCGCGAGTCAGCTCCGTAAGGGAATTGCGCGAACGGGACGATGCGATGGTGAGCACGAGACCTTGCTCCTTCAGAGTTTTCAAGGTCTTGACGACGCCAGGAAAGGCTTCTGGCGTAATTTTCTGGAGATTCTCATTAAAGATCCTGTGGTAGGTCTCAGCGCAGCGGGGGATCAGATCATCCTGAATGTCAGGGAACAGTGCCCTGAAGCATCCATCCAACGGTAACCCTATAGTGGATGCACACTCTGCCTCAGTGCGACTTGGCAGTTGCAGTTCCTTGATGGTCATCTGCATGGTCGTGACGATGTTCCGTCTGGTGTCGCCCAGCGTCCCGTCGAAGTCGAATATAATCAGTTTTATGCTCATGTAATTTTTTTAAATCAGAGGCCAAAGTTACTAATAATTTAGGAATTATTGTTTTGTACGATGCTGATTTGTATAGGCATTATCCAACATCTTTTTGGCCAATGGCACGTACCAGTCACGGACTTCATCTGCTGTGGGGGTATGGCCGCCGGGGAAGTGGAACGAACGGTGGTAGTGCTGCAAGAAGAGTGGCTCAAAGTGAGCCAACGTGTCCTGTTCGCCGAACAAGCCCCAGATGCGGTCTTGAAAGTCAGGTCGGCAGTTTCTAAATTGAGTGGCCTCCATTTCGGCGAACTCCTCAATCAAGGCTTCATCGATGACAAAGTTTTGGTTGCCGTCTTTTCGTGGCGACTTGTACTGATGTTCGCCGATGCGCTGCTTCAGGAACTCCGTCATCCTGAAGTGTGGATTGCCCAGCAAGGCTGGAATGCCCACGACAGGAGCTACCATCTGAGCATAGAACGCTCCGCAGCTGTTGCCTATCAAGAGGTCTGGCTGCTCACGGTCTATCAATTCACGGATGAATCTGACTGCCTCCTTTGGGTGCATCGGCAAGTCGGGCGTTATCACCTCCGCACGTCCAGTGAAAGCCTCGCGCAGAGCCATTGCCGGTACGCACTGGCCACTGGCATAGAATCCGTGTAGGAACAATATCTTCTTCATACTTTTTTTGTTAGATTTCGAAACGAATATAGGTGCGGTCGTCGAAAGAATTGTTGCCAGGCGTGAAACCTTTGGTGGCCTTGAAAGTGCCGATGTTGAG
The DNA here is from genome assembly GCA_902794405.1 of uncultured Prevotellaceae bacterium. Lineage (GTDB taxonomy): Bacteria > Bacteroidota > Bacteroidia > Bacteroidales > Bacteroidaceae > Prevotella. The sequence goes on along the minus strand of CADBHI010000012.1, from coordinate 39,360 downwards.
CGGGTCGTCATGGCGTTGCTGTGCAAGCTTGGCTTCGCTCTCGGCAAGGGTAGGGCAGAGGAAGGGATAGCCGTCGGTGGACAGCACAATCTCCCTGGGGCGGAAGTCGAGTGTGAGGACGGATACCTTTTGTTCGGGAATGGGAAAGCCGTCGATGACGGCGTATGTGACGTTCTGGTTTTGCATTTCCTGGAGCATCCGAGGAATGACCGACTGACGGGCCACGTCGTTGGCAAGAATCTCGTCGGCCGTCTTGCCCTCAGCCAGCAGTTCCTTCACTTTCTCAGCTCGCATTCTGGCCAGTACCTCTTCGTAGGGTTTGGGGTTTTCGTAGAATTCACCACCAATCAGACATTGGCAGTCGCCTACAAGCCACACCTCGCGACGCAGTCGGCTATAGATGGCAGCTGAGGCACAGAGACGCTCTTCGGGATGCTGCTGCAGGTGGTTGATGACAGCCTGCTTGTCGCGTTTCCAGAAAGGCAAGTAACGTTTGCGGATGGCGGCAGTAACGCCGATACAGAACTGGTGGCACGAGGTGTTGGCGGGCATGCTGCTGACGTAGTCGCTGACGATGGTCATTGCATAGCGGCCGTTTGTCATGCGGCTGTTGTGGCGGCGGTTGGTCTTCGATGTAGAGCCGTCGATGACGGCAATGAAGTTGTCAGTGACGACGATGCCGTCCTCGCTTTTCATTGCCAGGTTTTTGGGGATGAGGGTTTGTTCGAGGATTGTCATGAGGGGGCCTTTGGGGATTATGGGCTTGATGGGATTTATGGGCATTTTTGGGGGTGTCCTTATACCAGAAGAAATATTGGCGCTGGGCTTCTTTCTCGCGTGGGGTCTTGGCACTGAACACGGGCTCGAGGGTATATGGGTCGTAGCCTGTGTACCACATCTCGGTGGCTGTGGTCATGGGAGTGGGCGTGAAGTCCTGCACCTGCTCCAGATGGAAGCCTAACTTGCGGGTGATGGCGGCCAGCTGGGCCATGTCTTCCTCATGACAGCCAGGGTGGCTGGAGATGAAGTAGGGAATAATCTGCTGGTTCAAATGCTCCTCGGCGTTGATGCGGTCAAAAATGCGCTTGAAGTCGAAGAACTGCTGAAACGAGGGTTTGCGCATGAGTTGCAACACACGGTCGCTGGTGTGCTCAGGAGCAACTTTCAGTCGTCCGCTGACATGACGGGTGATGAGCTCTCGGGTGTACTCCTGGGCGGCACGGTTGGCTGCCTCGTCGCGACTCTTATATAATAATAGGTCGTAGCGCACACCACTACCGATGAAGCTTTTCTTGATGCCTGGCAGGGCGTCGACGGCACGATAGACTTCGAGCAGACGTGAATGGTTGGTGTCGAGATTCGGACAAATCTGAGGATGGATGCAGCTGGGGCGTTTGCATTTCTCGCAGGCATTGAGGTTTCGTCCGTGCATGCCATACATATTAGCCGATGGTCCGCCAAGGTCGCTGAGGTAGCCTTTGAAGTCGGGCATCTCGGTGACCTGTTTCACCTCTTTTAATATATTGTCCTTGGAACGGCAGGTGATGAACTTGCCCTGATGGGCCGAGATGGTACAGAAAGCACAGCCGCCGAAGCATCCTCGATGGATGTTGACCGAGAACTTAATCATGTCGTAGGCAGGTATGCGCTTGCCCTTATACTTCGGATGGGGCTGGCGGGTGTAGGGGAGGTCGAAGCTGGCGTCGAGCTCTGTGGTGGTCATCGGAGGGTAGGGAGGGTTGACGACAACGGTTTGTCCCAGGGAGGATTCTGAGGAACGAGGGCTTTTCAGGGGCTGGAGGATTCGGTGGGCGTGCATCATGTTGGACTGCTCTTCGACGTGGCGGAAGTTCTCGGCTTGGGCTCGCTTATCGCGTAGGCACTCCTCATGGCTGTGGAGGACGATGTCGTCGGCAGTCGGAGTGACTTCGGAAGCCAGATAGACGGTTTGTGGGATGTCGGTCATAGTTCCGATGGAGAAGCCATCGGACACTCTTTGAGCCAGTTCGACAATGGGCTTTTCGCCCATACCATAAATAATAAGGTCGGCACCAGAATCACAGAGAATGCATGGGCGCAGACGGTCCTGCCAATAGTCGTAGTGAGTAACTCGGCGCAAGGAGGCTTCGATGCCGCCGAGGATGACGGGGATGTCAGGGAAGAGCTGTTTGAGAATCTTGGTGTAGACGATGGTGGGGTACTCTGGCCGCAGGTCATGACGCCCGTCAGGAGAATAGGCATCCTCAGAACGCAGGCGACGGGCGGCAGTGTACTTGTTGACCATTGAATCCATGCAGCCAGGACAAATGCCAAAAAACAGGCGTGGGCGACCAAGCTTCTTGAAGTCGCGGAAGTCGCCGTGCCAGTCGGGCTGTGGAACAATAGCCACCCGATAGCCAGCAGCCTCGAGTGTACGTCCAATGACGGCTGCGCCAAACGACGGATGGTCTACATAGGCATCGCCCGAGAACAGGATGATGTCGATGTAGTCCCATCCCCTCAGTTCCAACTCCTTCTTGGTCGTTGGCAGAAAGTCCGTCAGTCTATAATCCATTATGGCTATTTAACATCCCTCCCTTGGGGAGGGCTTGGGTGGGCTTAATTGAACGGCGTACCTTGGAAAGCGCGCGTAGTCATGCCGAGGTTTTCGTTGCCACGATTCTTCCAATTGATATAGAGCAGTGTGAGCTGTTGCAGCCCAAATGCCTTCATGTTAGGATGATAGATTACGTCGAGGCACAGGTCGAGCAGGCGCTTGTCCTTACCAGCGTCGCCTTCGAGTAATGAACGGATGTTGAGTTTCAATTTATTGAGAACTTCCTCATCGACGTATCCGTTGGAGTCAATCAGGTCACGCAGTAATTGGTAATCTTCAATGGTTTTGAGGTGTTCCTCGCTCACCTCGATGCTTCTGGTTCCAGAAGCGTTGGCTTGAATTTTTGACATAGTTCTTAGGATTTTAAATGATTATGTTATTGCAAAAGAAAGTTCAATATGGCGCGCATCATCGTGGCCTGCACACTCTCGGACTTGATGCATTCGAAGGGGAATCCCATAGTGAAAGTGCGGCTGTTTTTGTCACGATAGGCCACGGCTGCACTGTAACCGTCGGCATAGGCAATCGGAGTGAAGGCACCCTCGTCAGGCTGGAGAATGTCAGTTTTAGGAACGGCGTAGTGCTGTTCGTTGAGTTGACGATAGATGGCAAATGTGGTGCCCATACCCGTCAGTTGCTCGTCAGGGGTGGTGTCGATGCCGGCATAGCGACATTTGAGGACATTGTTCAGGAAGACCGTTTCGTTGGAACTAGTCATGTCGCTGCCCACGTAAGCACCGCTGACAAATAACCGACCGCCCCGTCGGGAGTAGCCTGCCAGCCAAGTCTGCATTTGTGGTGTGAACGACTTATAGGGCATCAGGCTGCGACCGTCGTTACGTTCGAGGCCGAGAATCAGGTCAACGCAGGCAAAGTCATCGGCATCGACAGTAGGCAGAGCATCAGCCGAACAACTTACAACATTATAGAAACCTGACTGACGGATGGCCTCAACATGAGTGCGAGTATAGTTGAAGTCGTTGCCGGCAATAAAATGGCCAGCCAATTCCTCAGTGCCGAAACCAAGTCCAAAAGAGTTGAGCTCGCCAATGTGGTTGCGATTGAAGACTGTCTGTCGTCCTAACCATCCGGCAGTACGGCCATAGCTGACGCCAATGTCACTGTCGAGGACAAATCCTTGGAGTGAGTCGTTGTCGATGATGGCAGGTGATGACAGACGGTGGAAACCGTTGACGACCAGCAGCTGTTTGGCTTTCCGTCCGTTATAAAGAGCTGACACCACCTCAGTGGGGAAACTTTCGCCGCCTCGGTTGACAGCCGCTATACGGAAGGAGTAGAGCACGCCAGGCTCCAGCCGTACTGTATAGGAACGCCCGTTGACGTGTTCGCCATTGTTGAAGCCGGCGCTGCCAATAGACGTATAAACCACATAGCCCGAAGCCTCGGCCGATGGCTCTTGGGGGTCATCGGTAGGCTGCCACGACAAGCGTACTTCACCTTTGCGTAGGTTGGTAAATTCAATCTTCAGATGGGTAGGCGTCAGCGGGGCTACCGTGCAGTCCTCGTTGTGCATCTGGGTCACGTAGCGTAGGATGGTCTTATAGATGGAACGTGCCAAGGTGAAGCGGAAGTTCGGATCCTGCCCATAGCGCATATCGGGGAAGTTCTGGTGCGACATGGTCTCGAATATGGCACTGGGAACTTCGGGCAGACGTGTCTCAGAATAGTTGCGGTCGCGCAATTCACGTTTAGGCCAGCTGATGCCAAATCGGGCACGCAGGTCGTTGTCAGCATTGGTCAGCAAATTGCGGGCCAGTTCACGGGATACGGAACGCGGCATCTCGCAATCAAAAACGTTGCTGCCATCCTTATCGGTAGTGTGGATTGAAAGTGCGCCATAGACAGAACGGCCATCACGATGGTAGCCAGCATCGCTATGTACGGCCAAAGAAAGTTCAAGGGGTACGCCCCGTCCCTCACGATGAGGAACGTAGACAGAGCCGCCGGCAAGGAGGTTACTGGTCAGGGAACGTGCATTGATGTCGTCGGCATAGTCGTTCTGTCCGCTTCGGGTACTATAGATGCTGAATGGCATACCTGCCCATTGACAGTAGTAACGAGCGCCTTCCAGACAACGCGGCAGCTGGCTGACATTGCCGCCACGCTCAATGTTTCCCATTCCGCCACCAAAGCGCACAGCATCGGCCGTGACTATACCGTTACGGTTATGGCTTTGGTTGGTCAGCGTCACACAGTTCCACTCGTTGCAGCCCTTGTCGAAATCGAAGGTACCCAGGTAAACCCACGTGGAGCCGCCCATCTGCTGGTTGACACGGAACTCTGTCTGCTCTCCCTTATGCCATACAGTGTAGTGAGCATCGTCGATACTGCCATCAACGGTCTGATAGCTCACATAGACAGCGTAACGGCCAGCTTCGGGAATAGTAGGCTGGTAGGTAATCATGCTGTGTTTCGACTTGCTGGTGGTCGTCTCAGCCATGCGTGCCGTTCCTGCCTCAAAGGGATTCTCACCGTCGGTATAGTGCCCACGGTGCATAGCGAAACCCTTTGCGGGTGCGTTCTGCCACGGCTGGCGGAAACCTGTTTCACGATAGCCTAACAGGTTCAGGTTGTCGTCGTTGTCGACGATAACTTCGTTGCGCTGCCAGTCTCGCTCACGGGGTGTGAAGACAACGGCTCCAGCGCGTTCGAGCATAGGAATCAAATAAGGAACGACGATGGTCTGGGTAAAGAGATCCTCGTTAGTTCCAAATAGGGTAGGGCGCTGCCACTCCCACGAATCCTTAGTGCCGTCATAGTAGCGACCATGACTGGCCCAGACGGTCAGATGGCGGTTGTGAAGTCCTCGTGTAATCTTGTAGGGTCGGGAGACATTGTCCACCCAAGGGGCGCCTTCGTAGTTGATATTACCCCAGGTTTGTGCTGACAAGTTGAGCGTCAATGATAATAATGCAATAAGGGTCTGCAGTTTTCTCATTTTATGTCTCCTATAGTAAAGTTATTCGGGATTTTCCCGCGGAAGTCCTTATAGTAAAGTTTTATCTCGCGCATTTGTGCCTCAAGGTCACCGTTGGGAATAATGGTCTTCGTACATTGAATGAGCTTTTTCTCGTAGTCAACGCCATAGAGCAAGATAGGCATTTGTGCCTTAAGGGCAATAAAATAAAAACCCTTCTTCCAATCGGAATTGGGTGAGCGGGTGCCTTCAGGTGTGATACACATATGGAACTCAGGTGCAGCCTTTGCGGCCTCTGCCATCGCATCGGTCATACTGGTCTTCTTGTCACGGTAGACGGGAATGCCTCCAAGACTGCGGAAGATGGGGCCTAAGGGCCAGAAGAACCATTCCTTTTTCATCAGGAAACCAATACGAATCCCCATTGCGCCACTGTAGAGCTGACCTAAGACAAAGTCCCAGTTGCTGGTATGTGGTGCTAAGCAGATAATAAACTTGGCGGGGTGGTTTTCCGTTACATTGCTTGTCCACCCCCAATGCTTATACAAAAGCCAGTTGCAAAATTTCCTCCACATCAGAGATTGTTGATTTGATCGATGATTTCGTCAGCTTCGATGCTGAACTTCTCACGTAAGTCCTTGTAATACTGTTTGGCCTCCATCCCGGGTTCAGGGTGTGAGATACGGCAGATGTAGTTGCTCTGCAACCTGAGTATACTGGACAGAACGGCCTCGGCATTCTCTTTGTTCGGCTGGTTGCCATAGAGCGATGCTGCTACAGCCTCTGCGAACAGTTCTTCACAGATGAGGTTGATGATGTGTTTTAGTGATCTTTTATTCGCCATAATGTGTACAGTTTGTAATTTCCAGTTAGCAAAGATAGCAATTTATATTGAAATGACAAGGACTTTCTTCAAAAAAAAATATAAAAACGATGATTTCTTTCTGTTTCTCGCCAAAAATGCGTATTTTTGCACGTCGAAAACAATAGTATTCAACTTAAAATAACAAAAAACAGAAGCAATTATGGAAAAGAGTGCATTGCAGATTGCAAGAGCTGCTTATCAGCCCAAGCTGCCTAAGGCGCTACAGGGTGCAGTAAAGATTAAGGAAGGTGAGCCTACCCAGAGTGTAGCTGATCAGGACGAAATCAAGAAGTTGTTCCCCAACACTTACGGTATGCCTATTGTGCAGTTTGAGCCGGCTACCGAAGCCAACACCACCAAGATGAACGTGGGTATTATCCTCAGTGGTGGTCAGGCTCCTGGCGGTCACAACGTGATTACCGGTCTGTTCGACCAGATTAAGAAACTCAACCCCGAGAACCGTCTCTATGGTTTCATCCTCGGTCCTGGCGGTCTGGTAGACCACAACTATATGGAGCTGACCAAGGAGATTATCGATGAGTATCGTAACACTGGCGGTTTCGACATGATTGGATCAGGCCGTACCAAGCTCGAGAAAGTGGATCAGTTCGAGAAGGGACTTGAGATTATCCGCGAGCTCGATATCAAAGCTATCGTTATTATTGGTGGCGACGACTCTAACACCAATGCCTGTGTACTGGCTGAATACTATGCTGCCAAGAACTACGGCGTACAGGTGATTGGTTGTCCGAAGACCATCGACGGTGACCTGAAGAACTCTCAGATTGAGACTTCATTTGGTTTCGATACCGCTTGTAAGACCTACTCTGAGCTGATTGGTAACATCGAGCGCGACTGTAATTCTGCACGTAAATACTGGCACTTCATCAAGGTGATGGGTCGTTCGGCTTCTCACATTGCTTTGGAGTGCGCCCTGCAGACACAGCCCAACATCTGCCTCGTTTCTGAGGAGGTTGAGGCCAAGGCCATGAGTCTCGACGATATCGTTGACTACATTGCTAATACCGTTTGTGTACGTGCTGCAGATGGTAACAACTTCGGTACTGTAATCATTCCTGAGGGTGTCATTGAGTTCATCCCAGCCATCAAGAAGCTTATTGCCCAGTTGAACGATGTGCTTGCTATGCCTGAGGCTAAGGAGATTGGTCGCGACGAGCAGGTTGACTTTGCCAAGAGTCACCTCACACCCGAGAACCTCGCTGTGTTCAACTCTCTGCCCGTAGGCGTAGCCCGTCAGTTGGCTCTCGACCGCGATCCTCACGGAAATGTACAGGTTTCCCTGATCGAGACTGAAAAGCTGCTCTCTACGATGGTTGCCCAGAAGCTCGAGAAGTTGAAGAAGGAAGGCAAGTATGTTGGCAAGTTCGGCACACAGCATCACTTCTTCGGCTACGAGGGACGTTGTGCTGCTCCTTCTAACTTTGACGCTGACTACTGCTATGCACTTGGTACCTCTGCTGCTCAGCTCATTGCCAACGGCAAGACTGGCTATATGGCTATTGTAAAGAACACGACAGCTCCTGCTGACCAGTGGATTGCAGGTGGTGTGCCCATCACGATGATGATGAATATGGAACGTCGTGCAGGTGAGATGAAGCCTGTTATCCGCAAGGCCCTTGTGGAACTCGACGGCGCACCCTTCAAGGCTTTCGCCGCTCAACGTGACCGCTGGGCTCGCGAGACAGCTTATATCTATCCTGGTCCTATCCAGTACTGGGGACCGACTGAGGTGTGCGACCAGCCTACCATGACGCTTGCTCTGGAACAGGCTAAGTAAATGACAAAAAGAAGAGCCGTACGCCGTAAAGGCATCAATTCAAGAACGTCCGGACAACGTGGGCCTGTAGCCCACAAACGTCCGAACGTTCTTGTTCGTCTACTTCAGAAAGTTCCTTCATGGGGATGGTGGATAGGCGGACTGATTGTCGTTGCTGGCTATATCTGGTTCTTCTATTATTTCTTTGTGGGGCCGTTCGGCTTCCGATGGCGTGCTCTTTATGGGGACATTAGCTATCCTGAAGGCTATGAGATTCATGGTATTGACATTTCTCACCATCAGGGTCATATTGACTGGGACAAGCTGAAAGATGAGGGCATGATTGATAAATTCCCCGTCAGGTTTGTTATGATTAAAGCTACGGAAGGCTCCACCCAGACGGATGAGAACTTCCGAGAGAATTTTCATCAGGCACGTGAATACGGCTTTACACGTGGTGCCTATCATTTCTATAGTGTACATTCGCCGGCAGAGCGTCAGGCACAGCATTTCCTCAATCAGGTAAAGTTGGAGAACGGTGACCTGCCCCCAGTGCTTGACGTTGAACACAAACCCAAGGAACAGACCGATGCTGAGTTCAAAGCTTCAGTCCTGACGTGGCTTGACATTGTTGAGAACCATTACAATGTGAAACCCATCATTTACACCTATTATAAATTTAAGATGAAGTACTTGAATGACTCCATCTTTGATCAGTACCCCTACTGGATTGCTCACTATTATGTGGACAGCGTTGAATATAAAGGCCGCTGGAAGTTCTGGCAACATACTGATGTGGGCAAGCTACCAGGTATCAAAGGACATGTTGACTTTAACATCTACAATGGTTCCTATTACGATCTTCGCCAAATGACCATCGGTTCTATGGAAACTATTGGCGAGAAAGCCTACAATGAGTAGTCGTTAGGTTTTGACAGACTACTCAAGAAGGATACAAGCCCATCCGTTTTCCTCTTTTTGAGCACTTAAGGATAGATTGAGTGACGCTGCCTTTTTCGTCAGCAGAGGTATGTCGTTGGTATAAAATCCGCTCAGTACCAGACGTGCACCTGGTGCCATCTTGCTACGGAATTGCGGCATGTCCTGAAGCAGAATGTTACGGTTGATATTGGCCATGACAAGATCGAATGTCCCCTCAACCTTCTCAAGTACAGACGCATCGCCATGTAACGGTGTAACTTCCACACAGTTAATCACGGCATTGTGTCGTGTGTTGTCAACACTCCATTCGTCGATATCGTAGCCAATACATTCGCTGGCGCCAAGTTTCATGGCAGCAATGCCGAGGATGCCAGTACCACAGCCACAGTCAAGTACGCGACGAATGCCCGAAGGCTGACTCTTAAACAAACTAAGAAGCGTGGCACATACCATTCTTGTCGTCTCGTGAGTGCCAGTGCCGAAAGCTAACTTGGCATCAATTTCGATAGAGACTACTGAAGTATTGTATGAGGTGGGCAGATGGCGTCCGTCGTGAATGACCATTTGGTTTTCGACGACAATAGGCTCAAAGCCTTCCTGTTCCCATTGCTCGTTCCAGTCTCGATCTTCTGCCTCATTGATTGTATAGTTGACAGTCACATCAGGGAATGGGAAATGAGTCAATACATCATCAAGTTGCTGCTGGTTGAAAAGCTGCTGTTGAACATAGCCGCAGAGTCCTTCATCAGTGTTCTCAAAAGTCTCAAAACCAGCTTCTCCTGCTAATGCCGCCAATAGGTCACATGCATCAGTAGAAAAAGGCGAAATACTGAATTTTACTTCGTAATACTTCATTCTTTTGTTAATTTTTGCCGCAAAATTACAAAAAATAGGGAAAAACCTATCATAGTTTAGGGTTTTTCCTTATATTTGCACTAAAATTACATCTAATTTTGTAGCGTGAAATTTTAAAAAGGAAAGAAATATGACAATGAACAGCAAATTATTAGTTTCGCTCATTCTTGGGGTAATGCCCCTGGCAATGTTGGCACAGGATGATGATATGTACTTTGTCCCAACGAAGAAGGCAGCAAAGTCGACTTCGGCTACGGTACGTGTTTCCCGCCCAGCTCCAACCTACTATTCGGGCAGCAACCGCAACGTGGATGAATATAACCGTCGCGGTGGCAGTTCATACGAGGTTCTGCCGGCAGATACTACTGGCAATGACATCATCAGTTTCGATGGGGAGCGTGGGGTCTATCCCGACTCTGTGGGGACTGAGGACTTTGCCCTGACTCGTCAAATGAGCCGTTACGACGGCTATGAGCCAGATGAGGCCTATATGGCTGGCTACAACGATGGCCAACGTGATTCTTGGGGATGGCATTCTCCTTGGTATTACTCGTATTATCCATGGTATGATTCCTATTGGTACTGGAACGATCCTTGGTATTATCGTCACTATAGCTGGTATTATGGTGGTTGGTATGATCCCTGGTACTACAACTATGGCTATTATGGTTGGTTCCGTCCATATTATTACGGTTATGCTCCGCATTATTATGTTTCTGTCGGTAGTGTGAACAGGACTTACCGCAACAACAGATTGGTTTCGACAACTCGACGAGGTATCAGTGATGGACGTACGACCCGCTTCTCAAATGGCACTTTTGGAGGCTCCAGTCTGGCCAATCGTCAGACAGCAACCCGTAACCGTACTACAACGCCTGTAACCACTCAGAGACAGACTCCAGTCTATAGCAATAGTCATGGAAACTTTGGCGGCAATCGAACGATGTCAACTCCTACCAATAGTAGTAGTAATCGTTCTGTGGGTTCGTTTGGAGGATCGAGCATGACTCGTAGTGCAGGTCCTTCTGGTGGAGGCGGAGGCTCCTTTGGTGGCGTTTCTACCCGTGGTGGAAGCCGTTCCAGCCGTAGGTAAGGTGAAAACCCATCATTCAACAGGTAATTAACTAATGCAGTGTAGATTATAATTATGAACAAGAAGTATTTGTATATAGCAGCTATGATGGTGTTGACTTCACTGCATGTAGCTGCACAGGAAACTTATGAGAATGCAAAGATTGCATCCACCGATTTGAATGGCACAGCCCGCTATGTTGGTATGGGTGGTGCAATGGAGGCTTTGGGTGCCGATATCTCGACCATATCGACCAATCCTGCTGGTATCGGACTTTTTCGTAAGTCATATTTTGGCGCCACGTTCGGCATAGTCACTCAACAGGATGCCTCCAGTTTTGCCGGCAACGGTAAGACAAAGCTAAGTTTTGATCAGGCAGGTTTTGTATATTCTGGTCGCGCAGGATTGGAGTCGTATGTGAATTTTGCTTTCAACTATCACAAAAGTCGCAACTTCAATCATATTCTCTCAGTGGCTGACAGACTGGATAATGCATCTCAGAACAAAGTTACCTATCTCAAGGCCATCAATGAGGTGTTGTATAACACCCATGGGGGAGTAATCGACCTCGATGATCCGCAGAGTGCTTGTAACCAGTTGGATGACATTTATGCCAACAACCTTAATTACGACTATATCAAGAACACTTGGTATGCATTCCCGATGGATAACTATACGATGGATCGTGCCCATAAGGGCTATATCAGCGAATATGACATTAACTTGAGCGGAAATATCAATGACCGCGTATATCTGGGATTCACCGTTGGTATCTATGATGTTACCTATCGTCACTTTGGTGAGTATACAGAGTCGGAAGGTGGTATCCAAAGGGTCTTTGTTGCTGACGACCGTCACATCGACGGTTCTGGTTTTGACATCAAGGCGGGTGTTATCTTCCGTCCGATAGAAGAGTCGGCACTACGCTTCGGTCTGTCGGTATCAACACCTACTTGGTACAGCCTGAAGAGTTCGAACAATACGGATGTCATCTTAAATGATTACGAGCGTAAAACGGCAAACAATAATGACGTTTACGAGTTCAAACTGTATACACCTTGGAAGTTTGGCTTGAGTGCTGGTCATACTATCGGTTCGATGTTGGCATTGGGACTAAGCTATGAGTATTCAGACTATGGAAGCCTTGACTCTCGTTATAATACTGGTAGTAGCTATAATTGGTATTACGATTCCTATAGTGAGTCGAGCGAAAGTGACAAGGAGATGAATCGTCATACGGAACGTACGCTGAAGGGTGTCTCGACTATAAAAGTAGGTGCTGAGATGAGGCCTATTCCTGAGATGAAGGTACGGTTAGGCTATAATTACGTATCGCCCAAATATGAAAAGGAAGGTTTCAAGGATGGTACTATCGCCTCAACGGGATCGTATATCAGCTCTGCTACTGACTATACAAACTGGGAGGAAACCCATCGTATTACCTGCGGACTGGGCTATGCTTTTGGACCGCTGGATCTTTCTGTCGCCTATCAGTACAGTACGACGAATGGTCAGTTCTCACCATTTATGAATGGAATTTTCAGGAATGATCTCATTTCTGATGAAAATATTGCTCGTCCTGTAAGTGTCAGTGACAAGCGCCATCAAATCATGATGACACTTGGTTATACGTTCTGAATTTGGTAGTTTCAATTTTTTTGCTTACCTTTGCCGAGCAAATTGGAATAAGCATAAATTATGATGCATACCAGAGAAGAAAAAATGGAGGCCTTTGGGAGGCTACTTGACGTGCTTGACCAGCTACGTGAGAAATGCCCATGGGATAAGAAGCAGACGAATGAAAGCCTGCGGCCTAATACGATTGAGGAAATCTACGAGCTGTGTGACGCATTGATAAATGAGGACCAGAAAAACATTTGCAAGGAATTAGGTGATGTGTTGATGCATGTCCTGTTCTATGCGAAGATTGGTTCTGAGACGGGGATGTTCGACATTGCTGATGTTTGCAGAATGCAGGCTGATAAGCTGATATTCCGTCATCCCCATGTCTATCATCCCTCACAAGTGGGAGCCGAGATTCCCAGACCGCTTCCATATATCCCTGAGACTGAGGTTAACGGTGATGAGAAACGTGAGTTTGCAGAAGCCAAGACCTCTGAAGAGGTGTTGCAGAACTGGGAACAGATAAAACTGAAGGAAAAAGACGGCAATAAGACGGTGCTCTCTGGAGTGCCGTCTGCTTTGCCTACATTAATCAAGGCCTACCGTATACAGGACAAAGCCCGCAACGTTGGTTTTGACTGGGCAAAGAAAGAGGATGTCTGGGCTAAAGTGCATGAGGAGTTAAGCGAACTGGAACACGAATTTGATAGAGGCGACAAGGAAAAGGCCACCCATGAGTTGGGCGATTTTCTGTTCTCTGTCATCAATGCAGCGCGACTGTATAAGTTGAATCCTGATAATGCACTGGAGCATACCAACCAGAAGTTCATCTCACGCTTCAATTATATTGAGGAGCACAGTATCCGGGCAGGTCGTCCCTTGACAGAAATGTCATTGGAAGAGATGGATGCATTATGGAATGAAGCGAAACTATTAGAGAATAAATGATATGAAGAAATCTGAATCTATTCTATTGGCAGCTGCCGTCGCAATGACCATAGGCAGTTGTGGAAACAAAGGCAATCAGCAGGTTGTGGAGAATGATGCCGATACTACAGTGGTGGTAAGTATCAATCGTGACTCCACGTTGTATGGTATTTGTGGTGGAGGTACGACAGGTAATTCACTACAACTGATAACCGACATAGGCGACACCTTGAATATGAGTATTGCCGAAGCCAACAATAATGGAAGATGCTTCGGAGGAATCGAAGTCGGCGATCGTTTGGCTGTCATGCTCAAGAACAAGAGTGTTGCCCGTCAGGTCATTAATCAGACGGCTCTGCTTGGTGACTGGGTCATGCCTAATCCTATTGACGGCAGTTCCGAGATGGGTATTCGTATTAAAGAGGGTGGTATTGCTGAAAGTATAGACCAGCCTTCGCTGACTTATCGCTCATGGCGACTCTTCAACGGCAAACTGGAACTTGTCGCAGTTCGTGAAGGCGGTGGCGACGAAGTGGAGACGATGCTTTATGATATCATTGCTATGGGGCCTGATACGCTTGTCTTCAAGGACTCAGAAGACACCTTCGAGTACAGTCGTTACAAAGAGCATCATTATTCCGTAGATATCCAACTCGAAGAGGCTTCTGAGGACGACTTTAAAATGTAACGTATTTCGTGGAACCCTTTAGAGTACATATACTTGGGTGTGGCAGTGCGCTGCCCACCCTTCGCCATTTCCCGTCCTCCCAGATTGTAGAGGTGCGTGAGAAATTGTTTATGGTAGATTGCGGCGAGGGTGCTCAGATGCAGCTTCGCCGTTGTCATGTGCGTTTTACCAAGGTTGGCCATGTTTTTATCTCACACATGCATGGTGACCATTGCTTTGGTCTGATAGGCATGATTTCTACCTTTGGCCTGTTGGGACGTACTGCCACACTTCATATCCATGCCAATGAACTTCTGGGTGATATGATCAAGCGCCAGATGGATCTCTTCTGTCATGACTTAGGCTATGAAGTGGAATTCCATCCGATTGATGCTACCCGTCGTGAGGTCATCTATGAAGACCGCTCGTTGACGGTTGAGACCATTCCGCTGGTCCACCGTTTGCCGACATGTGGATTCCTGTTCCGTGAAAAGCCACTATTACCCCATATCCGCCGAGAGAAGATCGACTTCTACGGGATTCCCACATCGCAGATTCAAAACATCAAGAATGGTGCTGACTGGATTATGGAGGATGGAACGGTGATTCCTAATAGCCAATTGGTGACGCCTGCCGACGAGCCCCGTAGCTATGCCTATTGTAGTGACACTCGCTATATGCCAGAACTACACTTGCAGTTGAAAGGAGTGACGACTCTCTACCATGAGAGTACCTATGGTGAGGATAACCTTCAAATGGCTCAGAAGTACAACCACTCGACGGCTCGGCAGGCGGCCTTGGTGGCAAGGGATGCAGAAGTTGGCCAGTTGATTCTTGGGCATTACAGTTCACGTTATGAGGACGAAAATATATTACTTGAAGAAGCCCGTGAAGTATTCGAAAATGTTCGTTTAGCCAATGAAATGGACGTCATTGACGTGAAAAAGTAGTCATTATTGCATTTTTTGCCTGAAAAATTTGGAAGTAATTGGAAAAAGTCGTATATTTGCACAAATAAATGCATGCATATATGAAGAAAATTATACTTACATTGTCTCTGGCAGGGCTTTTGACAGCCTTCCTCCCTGTTGCTACACAGGCAGCAGAGGTGGAATCATTGGCTGCTGTGCAGGTGGACGACCAGATTGAAATCAGCATTGAGGGGCAGACGGTAACGGTAACTGGTGCCCAGGGCAATGAACTGATTGTGGTGTCGTTGACCGGCCGTCAGTTAATGAAGGTAAAGATTGACAGCCCTGCACAGCGTATAGAACTTAATATTCCGAAAGGTTGCTACATTTTGAAGGTAGGCAAGGTGGTAAGGAAAATCCAGTTGTGCTGAACTTTACGGAGGCACTTTTGCTTTTCCTGCTTCTCTTGACAGGATGCCAAGAGAGGTCGCCTTATACGGATAGAAAACTTACACTTGATGCCTTCGCAAACTTGAAGGATGAACAATATGTTCTTGATTCTTCTCTGATTAGAAAGAATCTGGAGCATATTTTTCGTAATGACCATGATGATTGCTTTGCCCTGAAACAGACCCGTCGCTATTACCGTGAAGGAGGTAGTCTTGTTTGGGTTCACTGTAGTGGCTTAGACAGTCGAGCTGATACGCTATTGGCGGTGTTGAGGAAACAGTTGCCTGAAATGGGGTTCAATGAAAATGTTTTCATTTCCAGTCAAATTGAGGATGACATGAACCGTCTGCGTTCGTTGTCATTTGATGATAGCAATCCGTTGAACCTGGTAGTAGCTCGTCTGGACTATCATCTTACGAGTGCCTATCTGCGTTATGTAGCTGGACAGCGCTTTGGTTTTGTCAATCCTTATTTTGTATTGAACCGTTACGATGCCCGTGATAGAGACACCACAGGGACTGTTATCTCGTATCGACATCTTTTTGATATCGACATGGATCACCCTGATGCGTCCTATGTCAAAAGGGCCTTGCATCGTATCACTTCCGATAGCCTTGGACTTTATCTCCGCCAGGTAGAGCCTACAGGGAAGTTCTATCATCGGTTGCAACAGATGCTGAGTTCGACGTCCACTTCCTCGGAACGTCGTAAGTTGCTTATCAATATGGAGCGTTGCCGCTGGCGTGATAAGTTGGATACTGACAAGGATAAGAAATACGTGGTAGTGAATATCCCAGCTTTTCATCTTTGGGCTGTCGATCCTGATACTATGATTGATATGCGAGTTGCCTGTGGGGCCATTAAGACTAAGACACCGCTTCTTTCCAGTCGCATTACTCACATGGAGGTGAATCCAGAGTGGGTTATACCCATGAGTATTGTTAGCGATGAAGTAGCACATCATGGGGGTGACTCTTCCTATTTCGCTCGTCATGGCTATTATATCGCCGATAAGAAAACGGGGCAACGCATGTCGCCGAAAAACGTAACTCCGTCTATGCTTGCCAGTGGCAAGTATCGTGTAGCACAGCATGGCGGGTCTGGTAATTCGCTTGGGCGCATCATCTTCCGCTTCCCCAACAATTTCTCGGTGTTTCTGCATGACACGTCCAGTCCTGGAGCGTTCCAGCGCGACAACCGTGGTGTCTCTCATGGCTGTGTCCGTGTGCAGCGGCCATTTGACCTGGCAGCTTTCATGTTGGGCAGAGATGCCGACGAGTGGTTGCTCGATAAATTGCGTATCTCGATGGGCATGAAGCCTGAGACAGATCAGGGACGTGAATACTTGGAAGAGTTAGATCCCTCGAAGCCGGTACCGAATTTGGTCCGTTATCTGAAGGTTCCCTCGCGCGTACCTATATTTATTACTTATTATACCATATTCCAAACACCTGACGGCTTGTTGAGTTATTATCCCGATGTCTACGGATATGACGAGGCTATAGGAGAGGTGCTAAAGACCTATATACAATGACAGACGACCGATTACTAATAGAGCAGTTGTCGAACCCTAAAACGCAACGAAGGGCTTTCGAAACAGTTGTCCGCCAGTATAGTGAACAGCTTTATTGGCAGATACGCCGTTTTGTGTTAGTTCATGAAGACGCCAACGATGTGTTGCAGAATGCCTTTATCAAAGCTTGGCAGGGTATCGACTCATTTCATGGTGATTCGAAATTGCTGACCTGGCTCTCACGCATTGCCATCAACGAAAGTCTGGATTTCCTGCGAAGACAGAAAAATGTGATGACGCTTAGTACCGACGACGAGGAACTGAGTGTTGCCAATACCCTGATGGCTGACGACTATTTCGACGGCGACGAGACTGAGGCCCAGCTTCAGGAAGCCATCGCCACATTGCCAGAAGTTCAGCGGACAGTGTTCCTTTTACGTTATTATGACGACATGAAATACAGCGATATCAGCAAGATGCTTGGCACCAGTGAAGGTGCCCTCAAAGCCTCCTATCATATCGCTGTTAAGAAAATATCTGAATTTTTTAAGTCACGCGATTAAACTTTTAATTACATTAAACGTCAATAAGATATGATGAACGAAGAATTATATATCAAAAGCCGAATGGGCGACAAGAATCCTTTCCGTGTACCCGAAGGTTATTTCGACAATTTTGCTGCCGATTTAATGCAGAAGTTGCCAGAAAAGGAGAAGCCCGTGAAAAAGGGTCTGATAGTCAGGCTCAGACCATTGATGTATGCTGCTGCATGCCTGATGGTAGCCATTTTTACCGCGGCAGTCTTTTTCTCTCATGATGATGCAGCAACCCCTGAGGTCGCTTCCATTTCACAACCCGTGGATAGCTATGTTGATGAGGCTGCAGATTACCTGATGGCTGATAATATGGATATCTATGCCTGTTTAACAAGTGATTATTAAATGCCGATGAGAAAGCTAACAGTTATATTGCTTAACATGGTTATGACGCTTGTCGTTATGGCTCAGCCTCATGCTCCTCAGGGACAGAGGCAGGGCTTTTCTGGGCGTCAGCAGGGTGGAATGCCGCAGATGCAGCAACAGATGAAGTTCTCGCCAGAGAAGTTTCAGGCCGATCTTGAGCAGTATATCACCAAGAAAGCCTGTCTGACCCCTCAGGAGGCTGCCAAGTTTTTCCCCATCTACAAGGAAATGCAGTCAAAGCAGCGCGCTGTATATGAGCGCCAGCGCCAGCTGGGATGGGTGAAGCCTGCCGATGAGAAGGGTTGTGAGAAGGTGATTCGTCAGCGCGACGAATACGACTTGGAACTGAAGCGTATACAACAGACTTACCATAACAAATTCCTCAGCGTGATATCTGCATCAAAACTCTACGACGTGCTGAATGCTGAAGACCGCTTCCACCGCCAAATGCTGAGGGGGTGGAGTCCGAAGAGAGGAAACTAAATTCTAATTATTTTCGTAAGAATGGCAGGGTTTTAGGTAACTTCTGCCATTTTCCGTTTTTAGGCACTTTCAGAGTGCTGCCTTTCTCCTGCTTGAGCTGGTAGACGGTATCGTTCTCCAGCGTCAGGGTGGCTGTCAGGTCTTCGCTACCATAGTCGTTAATCAGGCTTACTTCCGCCGTATGTTCATCCTTGAGTTTCACAGCCGTAATGGGCCAGCAGAAACTGTTGTTCTTCTTCCCAAGGTATCCATGCAACTTGCCATACAATTCATTGCCAGGAACCGTAATAGACTCATTGTAAAAATCAATTCTCAGAAATACGTCGTATTCACTATTGTACAGGTAGCCGCGGAAAACCTTTTTCTCGTTCTGTGCGTGGCTCCATGTTACCGTTAACCCTAAGGCTATGATAAGTAAAATCTTTTTCATTCTTGATTGATATTTTTCGTTGGCAAAGATAACAATTTTGAGAAGAAAAACACTGAAACTCACAAAATTTGTTGCAAAAAGATTGTAAGTTTAGGAAAAATTTAAGTATCTTTGCACCAATTTTAAATAATAATCAAATGGGAAATAAACATTTAACTCCAGACTACATCTTTGAATCAAGTTGGGAAGTCTGTAATAAAGTTGGAGGTATTTATACTGTACTTTCTTCACGTGCGAAAACCTTACAAGACCGAATGAAGGATAAAATCCTTTTCATTGGCCCCGATTTCTGGATAAACAATGAAAAGGGTGAGGATTCTCCCTACTTCAAGGAAGACAAGACGCTCCTGGCCGATTGGCAACAGGAGGCCAAGAAACATGACCTCAACGTTAGGGTGGGGCGGTGGACCATCCCTTCAGAGCCCATCGCCATATTGGTTGACTTCCAACCGTATTTCGAAAAGAAAAACGACATATACGGTTGGCTGTGGGAGCACTATCAGGTTGATTCGTTGCATGCCTATGGCGACTACGACGAAGCCTCCATGTTCTCCTATGCTGCTGCCTTGGTGGTGGAGAGTTTCTATAACTACTATCTCTTACCCCAAACCTCAAACCAGTCAGCTCTTAACGTGATCTATCACGCCAACGAGTGGATGTGCGGCTTGGGTGCTCTTTATATCAACAATAAATTACCCCAGATTGGTACCGTCTTCACGACCCATGCCACCAGCATCGGCCGTTCTATTGCCGGCAATCAGAAACCGCTCTATGACTACCTGTTCGCCTATAATGGCGACCAGATGGCAGGTGAGCTGAATATGGAGTCGAAGCACTCTATCGAAAAGCAAACGGCATTCCACGTCGACTGCTTCACTACTGTGAGCGATATTACAGCCCGTGAGTGTGTCGAGCTGCTTGACAAACCCGTTGATGTGGTGTTGCCCAACGGCTTTGACGACAGCTTCGTTCCCAAGGGCGCAACCTTCACCAAGAAGCGTAAGGCAGCCCGTCGTCGCCTGCTCGATGTGGCTAATGCCCTACTTGGAGAATCACTTGATGATGATACACTGATTGTCTCGACGTCAGGACGTTATGAGTTCCGCAACAAAGGAATCGATGTGTTCGTTGAAGCGATGAATCGCCTGCTTCGTGACCGCGATCTTAAGAAGAAGGTATTGGCCTTTATTGAGGTACCAGGTTGGGTAGGTGAGCCCCGCAAGGACTTACAGGATAGACTTGAGGAAGCCAAAACTTACGATACCCCATTAGAGGTGCCAATGATTACCCACTGGCTCCACAACATGAGTCATGACAACGTGTTGAACATGATGAAGTACTATGATATGCATAACCGTAAGGATGAGCAAGTGAAAGTTATTTTCCTGCCCTGCTATCTCGACGGTCAGGATGGCATTGTCAATATGACCTACTACGACGTAGTGCTTGGTAACGACCTCTGCGTTTATCCTTCCTACTACGAGCCTTGGGGCTACACACCGTTGGAGGCAATAGCCTTCAAGGTGCCCTGCATTACCACCGATTTGGCTGGTTTTGGACTTTGGGCCAATAAAGTATTCGGACACGTTGGTGAGCTCAAGGATGGTGTGAAAGTGATTCATCGTACTGACTACAACTACTCTGAGGTGGCTGATGCCATCAAGGACACGGTGGCTGAGTTCTCAAGCATGCCCCAGAAAGAAATTGAGGCATGCCGCAAGAAAGCTGGTGAACTCTCGAAGAAAGCCCTCTGGTCTGAGTTCATTAAATTCTACGACGAGGCCTACGACATCGCACTCCGTCGTGCTCAGGAACGTCAGCAGCTTCCTAAGGGATGATGAAATTATCGAATACTATCCATCTGGCGGAAATAAGAAAGCGACTCAGAATGCCTGTGTCGCTTTTTGCCTTTTCATGCGTTGTGAGTTTGGCAACGTTGTTGTTAGACAACATACCTTTCTTTAATTACGTAGCCGACAATACCAATGAAAGTGCGGGTGGAAAAATATTCCTGATGGGGTCTCTGGTTGTTGTCATGCTGGTGCTCAACTTCATGATGACCTATCTCACGATGTTCCTGATGAGAATGGTAGGGCGTATCCTGCTGGCCATCCTTTCTGTCATCAATGCGACGGCGGTTTATTTCATCCTGACCTACAACGTGATGATAGATGCCACAACTATTGAAAACGTATTCAACACCAGATATTCGGAAGCTTCTGGATTCTTTAGCTGGTCGCTGTGGCTTTACATCATGGCCTTTGGCGTGCTTCCTGCCTTATATTGCCTGCTGCAGCCCGTGGTTTTCGGAAAAGTGAAGAAACTGGGCGTCTGCTGTGGCATTTCGTTGGCTATTGTCCTTGCAGTAGCATCGCTGAATATCGGCCAGACGCTATGGATCAGTCAGCATGATACTGAATTGGGCGGATTGCTGCAGCCTTGGTCCTATCTGGCCAATACTTTTCGCGTGGTAAGCAGTCAGCAGGACGAGCAGGCTGAGGAGATAAAATTGCCTGACGGACAGATTGTGGATAACGAGAAGGCCGTTGTGGTGCTCGTCATCGGCGAGTCTGCCAGAAAAGCAAACTTCCAGCTCTACGGCTACGACCGCAACACCAATCCATTGCTGTCGAAGCAAGAGGGGCTGAAGGTGTATCAGGCTACTTCGTGTGCAACTTACACCACAGCAGGTGCCAAAGCCATCCTCGAACCCAAGAACAGCGACGACCTGTATGAATTGCTGCCAAACTATGCCTTCCGGATGGGTGTCGACGTGTCGTGGCGTACCTCTAACTGGGGGGAGCCGCCTATTCACGTTGATGAGTATATCACCAACGAAGAGCTCGGCGAAAGATATCCTGACGAGAATCAATACTACGACGGCATTCTGCTGCGGGGGCTTCGTGAACGTATAGAATCAAGCAGTAAGAATAAGGTGCTGATAGTGCTTCATACAAGTACAAGTCATGGTCCGAAATATGCTGAAAAATATCCCAAGGAGTTTGAGGCATATCAACCCGTGGCCAGAAACGTTGAGGAAGGTGAGAAGAATATAGGTTTGCTGGTTAATGCCTATGACAATACCATTCTCTATACTGATTTTCTTTTGGACAGCCTTATCAACACCCTGCGCATGATGACGGATTGGAAGAGCGCCATGATCTTTATATCAGACCATGGTGAATCACTTGGCGAGAACAAGATGTTCATGCATGGACTGCCAATGAAACTGGCGCCAAAAGTGCAGTATGAAATACCATTCCTGGTATGGACTTCAAACGACTATCGGACTTACAAGAAGGAAGACGAACTGCCAGCAGTTCTCGAACAGCACTATATCTTCCATTCTGTGCTCAACCTGCTGTCGATACAATCTCCAGCTTACAATAAGGACTACGATATCTTTAGTTCACTCAAGTAACTTGAAACTCTGAATGCTGATGAAGAAACAGGTATATAAGGCTCATGTCATCTATACGAAGGAGAAAGACCGTTTTGAGGTGATGGAGAACGGCTATGTTGCCGTCGATGCTGACGGACGTGTATCAGGGGTGGCTTCCAACCTGTCGTCGTTGGACTGTGAGGATGCAGAGGTCACAGATTTCGGCGACCGGCTGCTGATTCCTGCCATGAACGACCTGCACGTACATGCACCCCAGTATCGCAATCAGGGTATTGCAATGGATCTGGAACTGCTGCCGTGGCTACAGAAGTATACATTCCCTGAGGAAATGAAATATGCCGACTTGGGCTATGCCGAGCGGATGTACCGTCGCTTTGTGCGCGACCTGTGGCGCTTCGGCACCATGAGGGCCTGCGTGTTTGCCACTATCCATACTGAAAGCACTCTACTGCTGATGCGTCTTTTCCAGGAGGCAGGCATGGGAGCGCTGGTGGGCAAGGTGGCCATGAATCGCAACTGTCCAGAAGGCCTCTCAGAGAGCGTAGAAGATATGGTACGAGGCTATGAGTCCATCATAGGTGAGTTGAACGGAGCTCTGGTGCGCCCGATTATCACGCCCCGTTTCATTCCCTCGTGTACGCCCGAGATGCTTCATGCCTGTGGTGAGCTGGCTGCCAAGTATCAGTTGCCTGTACAGTCACACCTCTCGGAGAACAAGGATGAGATAGCCCTGGTGCAGCTGTTGGAGAAGGAAAGCAGCTGCTACGGCGATGCCTACGATCACTATGGTCTCTTCGGACAGACGCCGACCGTGATGGCCCATTGCGTATGGACAGAAGGCGAGGAGCTGGAACTGATGAAACGCCGTGGCGTTATGGTGGCCCACTGTCCAACGTCGAATTTTAATGTGGCATCAGGTATGGCACCCATTCGGAAATTCCTCGACGAAGGATTGCAGGTGGGACTCGGCAGCGACATCAGCGGTGGTCATGACCTGAGCATCTTCCGGATGATGGTCTATGCGATACAGGTAAGCAAGATCCACTATCAGCGTCAACGTGAGCAGTCCTCTTCGGGCTCTAAAGCCAGATTCCTCACCTTGTCTGAAGCCTTCTGGCTCGCTACCAAGTCGGCGGGGAGCTTCTTTGGTAGGGTAGGGACCTTCGAGCCAGGCTATGCGTTCGATGCCCTCGTCATCGACGACAGTGACCTGAATCACGATCATTATTCGCTGTTAGAGCGTTTAGAGCGCTATATCTATCTCGGCGACGATCGCCAGATAATGCACCGCTTCTGTCAGGGAAAGGAAATAGCGGAGCCCAACATTTCTTCCACTCTCTGTTAGCTGTGCCTGGAGCTTGGTCGGAGCAAACCCGATGGCCAGTCGGAGCAGATTCGTCCTTTGTCCAAGGTTGCCCCTCATAAAATTCAACAACAGCGTTTGCGTATACCCGAACGGTTGTTTGGGCGTACGCGAACGGTTGTTTGGGTATACGCAAACAGTTGTTTGGGCGTACGCAAACGTTAATAACTCGGCACTAAACTCCCTGGAACTCGGCACCTCATTCCCACTTTAGTGGCGCTTAATCTGAACAACAGGGTAAGTCACACTGAAAGTTTAGCTTGAAGGTCCAGAGAGGGAGGTCAAATCACAAATAGTTTAGATTTATGGTTTCTGATAAAATGACAAGCATCCAACTGCTGTGATGGCGGTTGGATGCTTGTTTGGAGGGGGATTGGATTATGCGAACGACAGGAGGTCCTCTTCGGCAATGAACTTCAGGTTGTTCTGCATGATGGATTCACGAGCCTGCTCTGAATTGTCAGTACGGAAGATGAGTATACCCTTGCCGTTGAACAGGAACGAATACATGTAGGTGATGCTGATGCCAGCCTTGCTGAAAATCTCGATGGCGTCGGCTGCGCGTCCGGGCTGGTTGTCAAGCTCGATGGCGAAGACGTCGCTCATGGCAACGGCTATGCCCGCTTTCTTCAGCTCGTCGAAAGCGCGTATGGGCTCGCTGCAGATGAGGCGGTAGATACCATACTCTGCCGTGTCGGCAATGGTGGAAGCAACGATCTGGATGCCAGACTGCTTCAGAACCTCGAGCACCTTGATGAGCGTGCCGGAACGGTTCTCGATAAAGATTGATAACTGATTGATAGTCATAATAGTCTTGTTTTTTTGTTATTTCGGTATTACGGTATTACGGGATTCCGGTATTCCGGGAAATTATTGATAAACCTTTCTCTTGTCGACGACGCGGACGGCCTTGCCCTCGCTGACGGGGAGCGTTCCCTTTGAGACGAGGCGGATGCGGGGCTTCAGCAGGATTTCGTCGCCTATCTGGTGGCGCAGCTCGCCTGCCAGTTCCTGCAGCTTGGCGTAGTCGTCGGTTCCCTCGTTCAACTCTACCTCGACGGTCATCTGGTCGTTGTTGTCCTCGGTGGTGAGCGTGATGAGGTAGTTGGTACCCACTTCTGGGAACTTCATCAGGATCTTCTCAACCTGGATGGGGAAGATGTTGACGCCGCGCAGCACAATCATATCGTCGGAGCGTCCGCGCATGCGGTCGAGGCGGATATGGTTGCGTCCGCAGGGGCAGGAGCGTCCAAGAACGCGGGTGAGGTCGCGGGTGCGGTAGCGCAGCAACGGCATAGCCTCGCGGCAGAGTGTGGTGAGCACCAGCTCGCCGATCTCGCCGTCGGGCACGGGTTCCAGGGTCTCGGGGTCTACAATCTCTACGATGTAGTAGTCTTCCCAGAAGTGGAGTCCGTTTTGCTCCTTACATTCGAAGCCTACGCCGGGTCCGCACATCTCGCTCATGCCGAACGAGTTGTAGGCCTTCACGCCCAGCATCTCCTCGATGCGCTTACGCTGCTCCTCAGAGTGAGGCTCGGCACCGATGGCCAGCATCTTGAGCTTTGTGTCGCGACGTGGGTCGACGCCCTGCTCCTTCATCACTTCGTAGAGTCGGGTGACGTATGAGGGAATGGCGTGGATGGCCGTCGTGCCGAAGTCCTTGATGAACTTAATCTGACGCAGCGAGTTACCGGCAGCGGCGGGTACGGTAAGCATGCCTAATTTCTCGGCACCATACTGGAAACCTAAGCCGCCAGTGAACATGCCGTAGCCGGATGAGTTCTGGAACACGTCGTCGGGGCGCAGTCCCACCATCCAGAGGTTACGTGCCACTTGGTTGGCCCATTCGTCCAAATCCTTCTTGGTGTGGAGGATAACGGTGGGGTTACCGGTGGTACCACTTGATGAGTGCAGGCGCACACAGTCCCTAAGGGGCACGCAAGCCATGCCGAAGGGATAGGTGTCGCGCAGGTCGGCCTTTGTGGTAAAGGGGAGCTTGCGCACGTCGGCAAGCGTCTTAATGTCATCTGGCGTAATGCCTAACTCTTTGAATTTTTTCTGATAGAACTCGTTGTTCATGCAGTGCTTTACAGTAGCCTTAAGGCGTTCCAGCTGGAGTGCCTCAATCTGTTCGCGACTCATGGTCTCGAATTCTGGATTAAAATAGTTTGAATTGTTCATAGTGTTATTTATAGTTTACGATTGTCAATGACGTGTGCACTCTTGCCCTGACTGCGCTGGATGGTGCCAGGAGCCTTGAGCTGCACCTTAGCCGAAATGCTGAGCACGCTCTTCAGCTTCGACGCCAGCTTCTTCTCCAGTGCGTCGATGGCGGCAGGTGTGTCGAACGTTCCGGTAAAGTATTCCTGACGGATCTCCACCTGTACCAGCAGCGTGTCGAGGTTCTTGACGCGGTCGACGATGAGCAGGTAGTGAGGTGCGAACTCTGGCATCGACAGTACCACGCTCTCTACCTGTGACGGGAAGACGTTGATACCGCGGATGATGAGCATATCGTCGGAACGGCCCTCGATGCGTCCCATGCGGATGCTGGTGCGGCCGCAGTCGCACTGGCCAGGAATCAACGTACAGAGGTCGCGGGTGCGGTAGCGGATAACGGGCATGCCTTCCTTGGTCAGTGTGGTGAACACCAACTCACCCGTTTGTCCTAAGGGTAGCGGTTCCAACGTGGTGGGATTGATAATTTCGGGATAGAAGTGGTCTTCGCAGATGTGGCTGCCGTGCTGCATCTGGCACTCATAGCTGACGCTTGGTCCCATGACTTCCGACAGTCCGTAGATGTTGAAGCCTTTCAGTCCGAGGCGTTCCTCAATCTCCTTACGCATGCTCTCTGTCCAGGGCTCGGCACCGAAGGCACCGATGCGCAGCTTGATGTCCTCCTTGCGGATGCCCATCTTCTCCATCGTCTCAGCCAGGTAGAGGGCATACGACGGTGTGCAGGCAATACCCGTGATACCGAGGTCGCGGATCAGCTTCAAGTGCTTTTCCGTATTACCGGTACCGGCAGGAATGACCGAGGCCCCCAGGTGCTCTACACCATAGTGGGCTCCCAAGCCACCGGTAAACAGGCCGTAGCCGTAAGCCACGGAGAATATATCATTACGGGTGACACCGTAGGCCGTCAGACAGCGAGCCATACACTCACTCCACACACCGATGTCCTTGCGGGTATAGCCCACAATGGTGGGGTTACCCGTGGTGCCGGAAGAGGCGTGGACACGGATAATCTCGCTCTGCGGCGCAGCCTGCAATCCAAAGGGATAGTTGTCGCGCAGGTCCTTTTTGGTTGTGAAGGGCAGTTTCGTGATGTCTTCGATGGTACGGATATCATCGGGACGGATGTCCAGCTCTTGAAGTTTATTACGGTAGAAGGGAACATTGTGGTAGACGTACTCTACGATTCTGTGCAGGCGCTTGCCTTGGAGCGCGCTCATCTCGTCGCGGCTCA
Source organism: uncultured Prevotellaceae bacterium (assembly GCA_902794405.1). Lineage (GTDB taxonomy): Bacteria > Bacteroidota > Bacteroidia > Bacteroidales > Bacteroidaceae > Prevotella. The sequence continues at coordinate 12,114 of CADBHI010000012.1, read as the reverse complement.
TGCACTCTTTGTTTGGATTCCAAATCATTTGTCTTGCTCTGTTGGTTTAAAGTTTTAATTATTTCCCTTGCCTGCAAAGGTACTGTTTTTTCCTTGTTCTGCCAAATAATAAGCCCCTAAAGTATGCTAAAAGGGTGAAAATTGTATGATTATTACTCCTGTATGCAGATATTGGGACGCTGCAAGCCGTAACCTTTGCGTCGGTCGGCTATAAGCATAGCTACCGCAACGGCAGTAGCACCAAGAGCAGTGGCGCCAAAGATGAGCATGGAGGAGGTGTAGGATGGGTCGTGCTCATTGGCCTGTCCTACAAGCATGGGAATAATGGCTCGTCCGAAATTCTGAATGAAGAAAATCATGGAATAGGCGGTGCCCAGACACTTCAGCGGAATGATCTTTGGTACGCAGGGCCACAAGGCAGCAGGTGCCAGCGAGTAACCGATGGAAAGCAGAATCATGAGTGTCAGCGCTACTGTGCTGTCGTGCAAGGGAAGGGCGAAACAGAAATGGACAGTGGTAAGTAGCAGTGCGCCCGTGATGACCAGTGTGACACCGCGCCCGTATCGGTCGTAGACAAATCCGAAGAGGGGAGTCAGCAGGATGGTACCGAAGGGAGCTATTGACGAGAAGAAGCCGGCAATGTCGGCATCGACACCATATTTCATGACCATTAGCTTGGTCGAGAATTTCAGGAAAGGTGATACGGCTGAATAGAAGAGTACGCAGAACAGCGTGATGAGCCAGAAGCCCGTTGAACGCAGGGTTTGTCCGATGTCAGACCAGCGGAACTCCTCGCTTGGACTGTTGGCAGCGGCCTCGACAGTGGCATCTAATCGACGGTCCATGAGGCAGAACACGAGGAAAGCCAGCAGTCCCACGATGAGTAGTCCCAAGGCCAGCAGGAGTGGGGCAGAAAGCGTGAAGTGACGCGCTATAGGGGCTGAAATGCTCAGTGCAGCGGCTGTTCCCAGCCGGGCCATGGCCAGTTGAAGGCCCATAGCCAGGGCCAACTCGTGACCCGTAAACCATCGTACCATGGCTTTCGAAACGGTGATGCCAGTCATTTCATATCCCACTCCGAAGACAGCAAACCCCGTAGCGGCTACAATCACGGATTGCGGAAGGCCAAAGGCTTCACCCGTCAGCGGTGCCGTTACACCATAGTACTTGATGAGAGTTCCTGCCACCATCAGCGAGCAGGCCAGCGTGCCTGTGAAGCGAATGCCCATCTTGTCGAGGATGATGCCTGAGAAGAAGAGCATCAGCAGGAATACGTTGATAAAACTGCCTGCGCCCGAGAAGAAACCGTAGTCGGCTGACGACCAGCCCAGGCCTCCCTCGGAGCGCGGCAATTCGAGTATCGTCTCCAATGGTGACATAACGTCGTTGACAAAGTAGCCCATCATCATAGCCGTAGCTACGATGAAAAGCACCGTCCAACGTATCACTGGAGAATTGTTGAGTGCTATAGTCTTATGATTGTGACTCTCCATTCTTCTCAGGAACCACTACCTGAAGGTTCAACTCGTCGAGCTGTTTCTGGTCGAGGAATCCGGGGGCATCAAGCATGACGTCGCGGCCCGAGTTGTTCTTCGGGAATGCGATGCAGTCGCGGATGCTGTCGAGTCCGGCCATGAGGCTCACGAAGCGGTCGAGACCGAAGGCGAGACCAGCGTGAGGGGGTGCGCCGTACTTGAAGGCGTTGATGAGGAAGCCGAACTGTGCCAGCGCCTTCTCGGGGGTGAAGCCGAGTATTTGGAACATTTTCTCCTGCAGCTTGCCGTCGTGGATACGGAGTGAACCGCCACCAACCTCGACGCCGTTGCAGACGAAGTCGTAGGCCACGGCACGCACCTTCTCTGGAGCGGTGTCGAGCAGGGGGATATCGTCGGGATTGGGCAACGTGAACGGATGGTGGGTAGCCATGAGGCGCTGCTCCTCGTCGCTCCACTCGAAGAGGGGGAAGTCGACAATCCATAGGCAGACGAACTTGTCCTTGTCGCGCAGGCCGAGGCGGTCGCCCATCTCCAGACGGAGGGTGCAGAGCTGTACGCGGGTCTTGTTGGCATTGTCGCCGCTGAGGATGAGGACGAGGTCGCCGTCCTTGGCGCCACAGGCCTCCTTGACCTTCTGCCAAACCTCAGGCTCGTAGAACTTGTCGATAGAGGACTTGACGGTGCCGTCGGCATTGAACTTGACATAGACCAGACCCTTGGCGCCCACCTGCGGACGCTTCACGAAGTCGGTGAGCTGGTCGAGCTGCTTGCGGGTGTAGTCGGCAGCGCCGGGCACACAGATACCGCCGATGTAGTTGGCTTCGTTGAAGACGGGGAAGGTGCCCGTGCCCTTCAGCTGGTCCATCAGCTCGACAAACTCCATACCGAAGCGGAGGTCGGGCTTATCGGAACCGAAGCGACGCATGGCCTCGTGCCACGTCATACGCTGCAGGGGAGGCAGCTCGATGCCGCGAACCTCCTTGAAGAGGTGGCGGGCCAGGTTCTCGAAAATCTCAAGCACATCTTCCTGGTCAGCAAACGACATCTCGCAGTCAATCTGGGTGAACTCGGGCTGGCGGTCGGCACGCAGGTCCTCGTCGCGGAAGCACTTGGCAATCTGGAAATAGCGGTCGAAGCCTGATACCATCAATAGCTGCTTCAGTGTCTGAGGCGACTGCGGCAGAGCGTAGAACTGTCCGGGATTCATGCGTGAGGGCACCACGAAGTCGCGGGCTCCCTCAGGGGTAGAACCGATGAGGATAGGTGTCTCCACCTCGATGAAGTTCAGGTTGTCGAGGAAGTTGCGGATGAGGATGGTCATGCGGTGGCGCAACTCGAGGTTCTTGCGAACGGCGGCGCGGCGCAAGTCGAGGTAGCGGTACTTCATGCGGATGTCGTCGCCGCCATCGGTCTGGTCCTCGATGGTGAAGGGAGGCGTGAGGCTCTCGCTGAGGATGTTCAGCTCCTGAGCCAGAATCTCGATGTCGCCAGTGGGCATCTTCGGGTTCTTCGACTGTCGTTCGCTGACGGTGCCCTTGACCTGGATGCAGAATTCACGTCCCAGCTTGTTGGCACGTTCACACAGGGCAGCGTCCTTCGACTCGTCGAATACCAACTGAGTCAGACCATAGCGGTCGCGCAGGTCGACAAACGTCATACCGCCCATCTTTCGGGTGCGTTGCACCCATCCGGCCAGCGTCACCTGCTGTCCGGCATTAGTGAGGCGAAGCTCACCACAAGTATTCGTTCTATACATTATTATATATTTATTGTATTGCTTTCGGCCTGCAAAGGTAATCAAAAAAGCCGAATGCACAAAACTATCTGTCTATTATTTACTTTGCCGGCTATGATATGCGCTTCAGGAAGAGCTCCCGATTGATGACAGAGGGATATTCGTCCTTGTAGTGGCTCACGAAGATGAGCGTCTTGTTCCGCCGTTCGCAGAATGTTTCGATGATGTCTTTGGCCAGACGGCGGTTCACATCGTCGAGACCGTGGAGCGGTTCGTCAAGTATCAGCAGTTCAGGGTCTTTCACAAAGGCACGGGCCAATAGCACCATACGTTGTTCACCGCTCGAAAGACTAAGGAACGACCGATCGGCCAAGTGGTCGATGCCGAAGATTCTCATCCACCACCGGCATACCTCATGCTCTTTTTCCGTTGTCCTGACATACAGTCCCACGGAGTCCTTCAGTCCGCTGGCTACAATTTGGAGCGCAGGGAAATTGCGTTGATAGCTGCGGTGCATCTCGGGCGACACGTAGCCTATGTGACGCTTGATTTCCCAGATGCTCTCGCCTGAGCCACGCTGGTGGCCGAAGAGAGCGATGTCGCAAGCATAGCCCTGAGGGTTGTCGGCACATACCAGCGACAGCAACGTCGACTTGCCTGATCCGTTCTGTCCCGTCAGCACCCATCGTTCGCCGTTCATCACCCGCCAGTCGAGGTCTTTCAATATGGTACGCTCGCCGTAGCGTATACTGACCTTCCGCATGTTCACCACCTCGTCGGCCTGATACTCCTTTTCCTTGTAGGGTAGGGCGAGAATGGCCTGACGCTTCTCGTCGCTGAGTCCTTCAACGTCGACTTCGGGCAGATTGCCGATGTTGATCGTGTCGGTCACGTAGTCGGGTATGTCCTCACGACGTGATACGACGAGGTAGACTTCCAATTGCCGCTCGTTGGCCAGTAGGGGCAGCAGGTCGCGCAGTTGTTGCCGAGCTTCGCTGTCAAGACCAATGAAGGGGTTGTCCAGAATCAGCGTCGTCGGTTGCGCCATTAATGTTTTGGCTAATTGGAATTTCCGTAGTTCACCACTTGACAGGGTGATGATGTACTTATCCATCAGCGGACCCATGTCGAACAGTTCATACAGATGACGCTGCCACTGGCGGCGCTGCTCAGTATCAGGGCCTGTCAGGTGGAATGTCTGTTCCAGCAGCTCGCCCGTATTGGGTGTTTCGGCGTCGATATCGTGCTGATTCCACCGCAGCTGCAGGTAGTAGGCCTGGTCAGTGGCCACGCCGTAGGAATCGCGGAAGGCCACATAGCGCACCTTGTCGCTGGCCATCTGCTTACGCATCCTTTCCACGTATTGCGTCTTTCCGCTCGCGTTTCTTCCTATTATAGCTATTACTTTCATTGCTTCACTCTTCACTCTTCACCAGTCTCCCTTCACCCTTCACCAGTCACCCTTCACCTTCTCAGGGTTCTTGTTGACGAAATCCTTCCATCCGCGGTATTTTACGTCGCTCTCTGGCCGTCCTATCTGCATAAAGTGGCAGTAGGCAGCGCCAAGGGCATCGGTAGCATCCATAAACTTCGACATATCCTCCTCCTTGAGCTTCAGCAACCGTTGCAGCATACCGGCCACCTGCTCCTTCGAAGCCGAGCCATTGCCCGTCAGTGCCATTTTAATCTTCATCGGCGCATACTCATGGATGGGTACCCCGTGGTGGATGGCGGCGGCAATGGCTACGCCTTGTGCCCGCCCCAGCTTCAGCATCGACTGCACGTTCTTGCCGAAGAACGGCGCCTCGATGGCCATTTCGTCGGGCAGCCACTCGTCGATGATGCCTGTTACGCGTTCAAAGATGTGGCCCAGTTTCAGGTAGCCGTCGCCAGCTTTGCGCAGGTCGATGACACCCATCGTCATCATCTGTGCCTTGCCGTCGGCTACTTTCAGAAGTCCGTAGCCCATGATGTTTGTGCCAGGGTCAATGCCCAATATGATTTTCTCTTTTGTCATCTTGCCGTTTTCCTTCTGGTTCTATTCTAAACAGAAGTCGAGCTCGTGGGCAATCAGGTCACGATCCAAATGCTGGCCAATAAAGACAAGTTTTTGCATGCGGTCGCCGTATTGAATGTCCCAGTCACGTCGCAAGCCTGGTTGCTCTTTCAAGAGTTGCCGAAGTTCGTCGCTTGGCATGGTGGCATACCACTGTCCGGCATTGCGTAGGCTGACTTGTTTGCCTGCTTGCTCGAAAACGTAGCAGATGTCGGGCTCATCCTTGAACCAGCAGATGCCCTTGGCGCGGATGATGCTCTTGGGCCATTTGCGGGCCACGAACTCGTCGAAGAGTCCGATGTTGAAGGGACGGCGGGAATAGTAAACATAGGTCCCGATACCGTATTCCTCAGCTTCACCTTCGTCATGGTGGTGATGATGGTGGTGATGTCCATGCTCGTGTTCATGTTCATGTTCATGCTCATGCTCGTGATGATGCTCATGCTCGTGTTCATCATCGTCGTCGTCATCATCATCGTCTTCGTCATGGCGTTCCACTTCCTGAATCCAGGTGGCAGAGGTGGCTACTTCATCGAAGTCGAACAAGTGGGTATTGATAATCTTGTCGAGGTCTACGTCGCCATAGTTGGTGTCGATAATCTCGGCCTTGGGCTGCAGGGTTCGTATAATCTGACGGATGCGGCCTAACTCGTTGGGGCTGACTTCGGCTGCTTTGTTCAGTAGCACGATGTTACAGAACTCTATCTGTTGGATGACGAGGTTTTCAATGTCTTCCTCATCAATGTCGGGACGTGTCAGGTTGAGGCCGCCTTCGAATTCATCTTTCATGCGGAGGGCGTCGACAACAGTGACAATGGCGTCTAACCGCGGATAGGACTCCATGTTGGGTTCCAGCTGAGGTATTGAGCAAATGGTTTGGGCAATGGGACCAGGCTCGCAGATGCCACTGGCTTCAATGACGATGTAGTCGAAGCGCTCCATCAGGATAATATCCTGCAACTGTTTCACCAAATCCATCTTCAGCGTGCAACAGATGCAGCCGTTTTGTAGGGCAACGAGTGAATCGTCTTGCTCGTTGACGATGCCGCCCTTCTCGATAAGGCTGGCGTCAATATTCACTTCGCCAATATCGTTGACGATGACGGCAAACTTAATGCCCTGGCGGTTTGACAGTATCCTGTTCAGCAATGTAGTCTTACCACTGCCTAAATATCCGGTCAGCAGTAATACGGGTGTTTGTTTCATTGTTTCTTGTATTTACAGATGGTATATATTGTTTTCTTATTGTCGTAGGAATAGGTATGGAAGTCGAACTTGTTCGTGTCCTTAGTAAGGAACAGCTGGGGCAGGTCGTGGGTAATACCTTCTCCTGTAAGTTTCAATGCTGCTTCCTTCATGGTCCACATACGGGTGAAGGCTAAGCAGGGGTCTTGAGAATGGTAAATATCGGAGATCTCATTGTCGCTAAAGCAATGACGACAGAGGTTGGGATCAAGCTCTTTCTCTACCTCCTCAATATCGCATCCTATGGGCTGGCTGTCTATTACACAAAGCACGCCACTGTGGCAATGGCTCAGATTGAAATGTATATCAGGGAAATCACGAAGTACGGGCTTGTCATGTGCGGTATAGTCGAACTCTGGGTTCGTGTCGATGCCGTAGAGCTCGCGAAGGCCTTGTCTTAGTAAAAGGAAGGCTTTAGTGCACAGCACCTGGTCGATAAGAAAATGGTAAGCCAATGCTTTCTCACGCCTCCATTGCGGAAGCTGCTGAAGGTATTTGTCGAGTTCCTCTTGGGTGACATCCTGCGGATGGTCGAAAAGAAGTATTTTCATACTGGCTCCCTTGTACCTTCTTATGGGCTTTTTTATACAAGCTCAACTTTGTTGATATCCTGCTCTTTCTCACAATAGTGGCAGGTGAGGATACTATCCGTTACATGGAAGTATGTCTGCATGGGCTCATTGTTGGTAATACACTTGGGATTGTTGCACTTCACAATACCACGTATCTCACTCGGGGTCTCAACGGGCTTTTTCTCAACCACCTCATAGTCTCTGATAATGTTAAGAATCACATTTGGTGCAACGACTGAAAGACGTGATATCTCATCATCAGTAAAAAACTTGTCTGTTACTTTGATAATACCTTTGTTCCCAACCTTTTGCGACGGATAGTTAAATCCAATTGTGACAGGAGTCTTTAGGTCGAATAATCCCAATAGGCTGGCAACCTGATATGTTTTTTCAGCAGGTATATGGTCTATAACGGTACCATGCTCAATGGCGGCTACTAAGCGTTCTTTCTTATTCATCTCTTCTTAACTTCTCTAACTTCTTAACTTCTCTAACTTCTCATCCCTCAATAATTGTCTTATCGTTTCTCACATCTTCAAGACTGATGCCAAGCACGTCACAGAAAATGGCTTCACGGGCGAACAAACCGTTACCAGCCTGTTGAATGTAGTAGGCATGAGGGTTATCGTCTACCTCGTAGGCAATTTCGTTGACACGGGGTAAAGGATGCAGTATCTTCATGTTGGGCTTGGCTAAACGGAGCATGTCATTTGTCAACACGTATACGTTCTTCACGCGTTCGTATTCCATAAGGTCAGAGAATCGCTCTTTCTGGACACGTGTCATATATAGAATGTCGGCATCGGCAATAATCTTTTCGTTGAATGCCGTATGCTCCTGATACTTAATGCCGTGTTCGTCGCAATAGAGCTTATATTCTTTGGGCATGGCCAGTTCCTTGGGGGCAACGAAATGGAAGGTGGGATTGAAATGTCGCATAGCCATCAGCAGGGAGTGGACGGTGCGACCGTATTTCAAATCTCCAACCATATAGATGTTAAGATTCTCCAAAGTGCCCTGGGTCTTGTAGATGCTGTAAAGGTCGAGCATGCATTGGGAGGGATGCTGATGGGCACCGTCGCCTGCATTGACAATAGGAATAGGTGCTACCTCAGAGGCGTACTGGGCTGCCCCTTCTATGAAATGACGCATGACGATGACGTCTGCGTAATTCGATACCATAAGAATGGTGTCTTTCAGTGTCTCACCCTTTGTGCCGCTCGTGATTTTTGGGTCGGCAAAGCCAATGACACGGGCGCCTAACCGGTTGGCGGCAGTTTCAAATGACAGACGGGTTCGCGTTGAAGGTTCAAAAAACAGGGTAGCTACCACTTTACCCTTTAGCAATTCTCGGTTAGGATGTTTCTCAAACTCCTGTGCCATCTCAATCATGTAGAGAATTTTCTCCCGTGTGAGGTCGGCAATGGTGACAAAATTATGTTTTTTCATCATTGATTTAGTCTTTTATGGCGCAAAATTACATAAATTTCCCGATTCCGTGCAATTATTTATAGGTTTTTTTGTATTTTTGCACGCAAAATCAAGAATATGAGAAAATTTTTCGTTCGTTTCTTATGGGCAGTGCTCGTTGCCGGTGTGGTAACGACAGCCGTGGCCTTTTATGGCATTAGGGAAGGATGGATAGGATACATGCCTCCGATTGAGGATTTGCAGAACCCCATCAGCAAATATGCTACGCAGGTTTATTCTGCTGATGGAAAGATCATGGGCACATGGAACTATAATAACGAGAACCGAGTGCTGATTGATTATACCCAGCTTCCTCCTGCCTTGGTGCAGGCTCTAGTGGCAACTGAGGACGTACGATTCTATGAGCATGCGGGAATCGACTTCTTTGCTTTGGGACGTGCCATCGTAAAAAGGGGAATGATGGGACAGAAGTCTGCGGGTGGAGGATCTACCATTACTCAGCAGCTTGCCAAACAACTGTTTACAGAACGTCCGGCACATACCACTTTGGAACGTTTGTTGCAGAAACCGATTGAATGGGTGATTGCCGTTGAACTGGAACGTTGTTATACAAAAGATGAGATACTGACAATGTATCTCAATAAATTCGATTTCCTGCACAATGCTGTGGGTATCAAGGTTGCGGCGAACACCTATTTTAAAAAGGAGCCGAAGGATCTGACTGTAGTAGAGGCTGCCACTCTCGTTGGACTATGCAAGAATCCGTCACTTTACAATCCTGTACGGTTCCCAGACCGCAGTCGGGAGCGCCGTAATGTGGTGTTGTCTCAGATGTTTAAGGCTGGATATCTCACAGAGGCAGAACGTGACCAGTATCAGGCAGAACCGCTGAAGCTGAACTTCCATGTGGCAGACCATAAAGATGGCATGGCTGTCTATTTCCGTGATTTCCTGCGCCGATACATGACAGCCAAGATGCCTCAACGTTCAGACTATCCTTCGTGGGCTGGTGTAAAATATTACATTGATAGTCTTAATTGGGAAAATGACCCGCTTTATGGATGGTGTAATAAGAACAGGAAGAAGGATGGTTCTTATTACAGTATTTATACCGATGGACTGAAAGTACATACCACTATTGATTCACGTATGCAGAAATATGCTGAAGAGGCATGTCGTGAACATGTGGCAAAATACCTGCAACCAGCTTTCAATAAGGAAAACAGCAAAAAACCGACGGCACCGTTTTCAGATAAGCTAACAAGTAATGAAGTGCGTAACATCCTAATGCGTTCAGTCAGGCAGAGCGAGCGCTACAGGGCGCTGAAGGAAAGTGGCTGTTCGGATAGCGAGATTGAAAAGTCCTTCCGTACAAAGACGCCAATGTCGGTGTTTACTTATCACGGTGAGGTAGATACGGTGATGACACCGTTGGATTCTATCCGATATCTGAAGTCTTTCCTTCGTACAGGATTTGTAAGCATGGATCCTAAGAATGGACATGTCAAGGCGTATGTCGGAGGCCTCGACTTTACTCATTTCGCCTATGATATGGTGATGGATGGAAGACGACAAGTAGGTTCTACCATCAAACCCTTCTTGTATTCACTTGCTATGGAGAATGGAATGTCACCGTGTGACGTGGCCCCCAATGTGCAGCAGACATACATGGTCGCTGGAAAACCGTGGACGCCACGCAATGGTAGTCATTCGCGATATGGCGAGATGGTAACCTTGAAATGGGGACTGCAACAGTCTAATAACTGGATCTCTGCCTATTTAATGAGTCGTCTCAATCCTGATGCTTTCGTACAACTGCTGCATGAGTATGGCATTAACAATCCGGAAATCCATCCTTCAATGGCATTGTGCCTCGGACCATGTGATATTACGGTAGGCGAAATGGTCAGTGCCTATACGGCCTTTGTCAATCATGGTATCAGGGCTGCCCACATGTTTGTGACAAAAATTGAGGATAGTGAAGGAAATGTCGTGGCCCAGTTCCAGCCGCGTATGAACGAAGTGATCAGCGAGGAGTCGGCCAATAAGATGCTTTACATGTTGAAGGCTGTGGTCGACGGTGGTACGGCAACCCGATTACGCTACAAGTATAATTTCAAAGGTGAAATGGCTGGCAAGACGGGTACTACTAATAATAACAGCGACGCCTGGTTTATGGGAATTACACCAACATTGGTGTCTGGATGCTGGGTTGGCGGCGATGACCGTGATATCCACTTCGATAGAATGGATATGGGGCAGGGTGCAGCTATGGCGTTGCCTATCTTTGCCTTATATATGAAAAAGGTGTATGCCGACAATAGACTTAATTATAATGAAAATGCAGTCTTCGACCTTGACGAGGGGTATAACCCTTGTGAGTATTCCGATAGTGGGTTGGAAGACATGAATGATATAGAAGAGGTTTATGAATAATATTCTTATGTTTGGACTTGGAATGCAGGAGGTGCTTGTCATCGCCCTCATCGTCCTCCTTTTATTTGGCGGGAAGAAAATCCCAGAACTTATGAAAGGACTTGGCAAAGGTGTCAAAAGTTTTAAGGACGGAATGAAGGAAATCAGCGAAGACGGTACGGATAAGAAATCAGATGAGTAGCAATTCGTACGCTTCATTCTGGGATCATCTTGATGAATTACGTTCACGAATCATCAAGATGCTTTTGGCTGTTGTAGCCATGTCTGTTATCGCTTTCCTCTTGAAAGAACCCCTTTTTAGGATGGTCCTGGCTCCAAGTAATGGTGGATTTGTGACTTATCGTATTTTAGGCGTGCCAGATTTCTCTATCCATCTTATTAACACGGGGCTTACGGAACAGTTTATGGTTCACATGCGTACATCTTTATATATGGGACTGTTGGCAGCTTCACCTTATATTATATATGAGCTGTTCTGCTTTGTGGCTCCTGGGCTATATGCCCATGAACGGCGCTATGCTATGTGGCTCGTTGGTTCCTCCTATGTCATGTTCATCCTTGGTACACTCCTCAATTACTTTTTGGTATTTCCCCTTACCGTCCGCTTCCTTGGCACATATCAGGTAAGTCCCAATGTGACGAATATGCTGACACTGCAGTCTTATATAGATACACTTATTAGCATGAGTTTTCTGATGGGGGTGTTGTTTGAACTGCCTGTCGTTTGCTGGCTGATGGGACGCATGGGGATTATCAATAGCAGGATGATGAGTACTTATCGCCGACATGCTATTGTGGCCATTCTTGTTCTGGCGGCTATTGTTACTCCTACTACAGATGTCTTTACCCTTTTTGTGGTTGCTTTGCCTATTTGGATGCTATACGAACTAAGCGTTTTAATCGTAAAAACCTCCAATTTGTAAATAATCCCGAAAACTTTCGTGATTTTTGAAAAATAGTTGCCGAAAAATTTGGCAGTATGGTGAAATAGTAGTACCTTTGCATCCGCTTTTGCTCAAAAACATGGGCGCGAGGCTTAAAAGAAAGAGTTCTTTGAAAGATTTCCATAAACAGACAAGTAGTACAAGAAGCGAGTACTTTTTTAGTACTTGGGTAATTGAACGAACCGTCAATTAATTGTAA
>CADBHI010000011.1 GCA_902794405.1 uncultured Prevotellaceae bacterium | reverse complement strand
CGGATAATGCCGAAGCTGACACCCGTCAGGCGGCTGATTTGACGAATACTGGCGCCAAAGTCCTTTAGCTGCTTGATGATGTGGTTGCGCTCCTCCTTCCTGTAATGCTGGAGTGTAGAGGCACTGGCACCGCCCATGAGCCCGGACAGATACAGACGGACTTTCTCATCGCTTACACGCTGTTCCATTTCATTGTCGAAGTCAAGGATATTGAGCGCCTTGGGGAGCAAATCGTTTACCAACTCGGCAAGTTCTTTTCGCGGAATGCGACTCAGTACGTGTTGGGTGGTGCAGACAGGGACAACACAAATCTTCGTCTCGTCATACTCACACCAACTACTCCACGTATAGCTTCCAACCGTTGAGGCGATGCCTGCCGCCACAGGGTTCTGGTGGATATACCTCATCAGCGTCAGAAAATACGCCATATCATTGACGGGCTCGCTCTTGAAACGGTCTTGGAAAACCTGACCCGAATGCTCGTATTTGTAGTTGAAATACTGCGCATAGGAAATGGCGATACTCTTAAACAGGTGAACGTGGTTCGACATCAGACAATAGGCATAGACGATGCAATGGGCAGGCAGCGGCTTACCTGTATTGTCCTCTGGATGCGTCTGCATACGCAACAGCTTCGGGAACTTCCAGTAGTCACCCCTATCTTCAAAGATGTCCTGGTGATTGATGCCGCGCATCATCACGTGGTAAATCCCCGTTCCGCTCTTCTCTCTTTGTTTTCTAGGCATACATATACTAGTTTCTGTTGGCAAAGATACAAAATATTGTATTACCAAACAAAAAAACGACCGAAAAAGTGCACAATAGGGTCGGTTCTGCTGTGCACTCTCCGTCAGCGCGAGATGCAAACCTCTTCCCACTGTTCAAAATGAAACATGTCCCCTTCCCTATTGTTTTCAGATTCCAAAGTAGGGATGTCAGTCAGCTATCCCTCTGCCATCATTTGTGTGCTTATTCTGCAAATAATTGCTCCAACTCACCAAAAGTTGTATCATAGAATGTGTAGTCTACCAAAAGATGAGGCTTTATTGATTGATAGTCATCTGAAAGCTGATGATGTGGTTTCAAATGAAATGCCAGTCTCAAATCGTCCTTGCCTGTTTCCATATCAATCTGCTTTGCCTCGCTGCCCTTGATAGTTCTCACCCTCGTTATCTCATACACATCACGTATACCTTTGCCTTTGAAATATGGAATAAAAAAGTGCAGGTTGTGCAGGGCTATCGTTGTTGGGAATGATGGGCCAGTATAATAAAGGTCTGCCTCGCCATCCTCAAATTTCTTAAGATAACTCTTTCTACTGCTTTCCCTTACCAACCCTATCAGTACCCTGTCGCCAACTTCCATAAAGGCACCTTTCTGAGGAATCACTTTCGAAATCGTTGTTGCAGACTTCATATCTATCAACTCCTTGATGAAATGCTCCAATAGCTTTCTGTTTTCCACATCGTTTGGCCTCAACGGGAAAGCTCCGATATTCACTTCGTCCAACGATTGTTGGAACTTTGCCTTTGCTACTTCCAAGGGGTCACCATTACCAGGAAATAGAATATAGCCGCCTATTATCTCCTTCTTTAGCTTACCATCTGCCGTCTGATTATCCTTATAATAAATGGCATCCCTATAGCGGTGCATCTGATTGATGGCATCATCTGGAGGTGTGTCCACACCTTCATTGGTTCTGTCGTTGATACGATATTTGGCATCGAAGAGATAAGTCATCTTCATTCCCTTTTCGATATCGTCCTTCGTCAACTGCAATACTATATCAGGCTTTTGTGGAACTGTAGGCACTACAAGGTGCTCCATACTGATGGAGTCATTTTCTTTTTCTGTATGCTTAGGATTGTAGACAAGTTCTGCCAACTCTATGCCATCCTTCCTGAATAAGATTCGCGAATGCTCGCCTTTGCCAAGTTCCCAAGTAAAAACCCCGTTCATCTCCATGCGGTTACGATGGTCAACGTCAACATCTATGCCCATTTGTTCCCTAACGATATGGCTCACCTCGATGAAGCACCATATCTCATAGAGCGTAGCAATATCCTTCGACTGCAATCTATACATCCCATCGTTTAGCGAATAGGCCCTGCGCAACAGATTCCAAGTCCGATATACCTGACTATACCCTGTAGCTCTTTGCAGTACAAGGCTCTCTTGCGTCAAGCCCTTAAAGCGTCCTACAGTTCTGAAGAATGGATGACGTTTTAAGTGCGTAAGGTCATTCTGCACAGCATCCATTTCCTTCTTTAGCGTATTTGATGTATTTTTGATAGCCTCAATACGCTTCTTTAGCAACTCGTATTTGGAACATATCTGTCCCAATGCATATTTCAGGAAACGGTTTTCCTGCGTGTCGTTCGATTGAATATGTTCCTCCACACGATACAGATGTGCCTGTTCCCTCCTATGCTCAGCCAATTCATTTTCGATACTAGTTGGCACACGCTTCAACTTATCTGCCCTCAGATACACCTCATAGCCCCTCAATCTGTGGCGAGGACGCTCAATGATGCTTCTGCAAGCCTGTATAAACTTCTCCTGCTCACCAGCAAAGATGCTCCACCAAATCAACTCAGGCGTATCACCTTTCGTGTCAGGCGAGAAACCATGAAACGTCCTTTTCATATAGTCGAGTGCCAACATGCGGTATTCCGCTTCAATGTCCTCGACTATCTTTTTCCAATGTTCGTGGTAGTTCAATTTGGTGCTTAGCACCTCATAACCCAGTTTGAAGTGTCGCTGCTCCTTACCTATATTATATACCAGCTGCAGTTCGCTCCTTCCTATTTCGTTGCCATAGTTGATAAAACCCGCCAACACTTTGCCTCTGAAACTAAACCTATCATTATCCGCTTGGAGCATCGAGCCAAACTGGGCTTTACTAACATGATTGCCAAACTCCACCCAAATGGGATAATCCGCATTGTCGAAGAATACAGCCTTAGCCTGACTGCCATTTATTAATGGCTCATCGCCAATCGTTGCTGACTTCACGCCATCTGTCCAAGTGTAAGTAGTGAGCAGGTTCTCTCTGCCCACATTCCTTACAGCCTTTCCCCAGATGGCTTCATACTTCGAGCACTCCACATACATCGTGAAGTCCTCGTGGTGTATCGTCAGCAGTTCCATAGGCAATTAGCTCCAGAAACTGGTATAACCAGAAGCAAGGCGCTTCTTCATCTCGTCTAACTTAGCAAGAGAAACAGAGGTATAGACATCGTCATCATCTTCATCGAAGAGTTCTGAAAATACAGATTCAAGCCCTGTCTTTATCGTTTCCTTTAGATCCTTTAGGAACCCTTCGCTTACCTTAGATTCGTCTCCCTCAATTCGAGAAAGAATCTTCATATTGGTTATCTCGTCCAAAGCACGGGCAACGACGAATTCCTCCTTATAGGTTGACTCATCATCACCTTCAATCTGATTATATGGAAGATTGTTAACTACATATAGTAGCACTTCGTTTCTTGTACGATATGCAATCTTGAATGGCGTTCCTTCAAGTTTCTCATTTATCTTCTTAAGGTAGTCGATAGCCGTATCACATACATCTTTATATGCCCCATATATATCCACGCCCTCAACTGCCGTACCTATCAGCTCAGCAGCACCAAGTTTTCCAATCCTTTCATGTCGAGTGTTAAGACCTCCATCTAAGTTCACCTCGTTCATCTCGATGGTCATCGCCCTGTCAAGAACTTTGCGTGAGAATGAAAACGTAGTCTCATCCATATTGACAGTACCAACAACTATCAGGTTTTGAGGGATACAAATGCCATCTTCAAGAAAACGATTGCGCACATCATCATCGTCTGTCAGTTCACCGGTCAAGACACGATACCAATCTTCTTTGCTCTTCTTTAGTATTGGGTCAGTTATTACACTCCCTTTTCCATCAGCCTTTCTACTTTCAACTACGCTCAAATATTCTGCAAAGTACTGCTCAACAGGGGCGAGGTTCATTTCATCCAAACAGAGAAAATATGGGACATCCTGTTCTTCCCATGCTTTAGCTACAAACTTCAGGAAGTCACCAGCCACATAAACCGGCTCACCACTAACTCTGCTAACATACCCTATCAACTCACTTGAATCATGCCAATTGGGCTTTACCTGCACCATCTCAAAGTTCCTGGGTTTCTGCGCTTTGTATTCCTCTGAGCCTTCATCCCAACAAGCACGAGCCAACTCACGAACAATGCGACTCTTACCTGTTCCTGATATGCCTGCAAGCAAAAGGAATGGCTTGGATTTGATGGCTGTAATGAATGGACGGTACAACGACGATGTTGATAAAGTTACTTTATCCTGCAAGTTATTACTTGTTGAATTTCCGTATAGAGTACTATAATTTGATTGCAAGATGAGCACATAATCAGTAATATCCAAACCTGCATATAATGTTTGTACAAATGGACCACGACTGATTTCACCAGGTGAAGCGACAACACCACCCTTTTTAGCATCTATATTATTTCTTGAAACATCAACTCCAATGCGCCCAAGTTCTGACTTTAAGGTTGCTTCAGAATATAATGTATCGGTGAAGGAAATGATTTTGCGCTGAGTATTGAAACTCTCTTTTATAATACTAAATGGTATGTTGAACTCTTTCGCGAAATCATTAAGGACCTCTTCTTCTGTTATATCATCATGAAATGCCTTCCTACGATAAGCCCAAACTGCAACATCATAGATGTTGGGAGAATATCTGCCTTGATCGTTAAAGTAGTGCTCCCATTTATTTGAAAAAACAACATATAACGAACGACCACCGTCATATCGTCTTTTTGTTTGCGACAGATTAAAGATTCCTTCAAGGAAATTTGAAACAATATCCATGTTTACTTCATATGGAACCAATGGACAAATACTGTCATTACATCCCTTAAGTAATGCCAAATACCCCCATGATTTATTTGTCATACAATCTTGGAATCCTTTATAAGATTCAACTACTGTCATTACATCAATATATTTCATCAGTTATTGTTTTTTTCGTATGTGCGAATAATTTCATTCATAATCAACTTAATTATTGGTACACTTACAGAGTTGCCCAATTGATGATATGCTTGCGCATCAGATACAGGGAACTTGAAATCATCAGGAAATCCTTGTAACCTCTTTGCTTCCAAAACAGAGAGTCTTCTTCGTAGTTTTTCAAAGGGATACAGGTTTTGGAAGAACGAAGCGGCAAAAACCGAAAATGGCTGAAAATCAGTAATTTTCCGAGATTTGCTACTTTGCCTAAAAAGCAAGAAGGTAAAGACCAGTGAGACGAATCCGCTACCAAGTCATTACCTATTCCGCTACCACTGAATGATGTTTCTGAAAGCCCGCTGAAAAGGCAATTCTGAGAAGAATGGCGCACTTAAAACGGGTGTTATGAAAGTTTAACTTTGGCGGTTTCTTATTCACCGTTCTGCCACGTTTTCGATTTGTCAATACGAGTGAGAACATGTAATTTTGCACACTAAAAAATTGACGAGTATGAAAACAGAAATGAAGGTGCTGCTCTACCTCAAAAGAAACGGGCAGAACGAACAAGGGATGTGTCCGCTGATGGGAAGAATCTCCATCAAGGGAAAATGTAATTCAACGGCACAGTTCTCGTGCAAGGTGAAGGTGAACCCGAAACTTTGGAACGCCACTTCACAGCGATGCACGGGCAAGAGCAAGGTGGCTACTACGACGAACAGGGAGATTGAAAAGATGCTCCTACTGCTACGCTACCGATTCGACGAGATGGTGGAGGATGGCAAGACATTCTCTGCCGAGGACTTGAAGAATGCTTTTCAAGGTATTGCCTCCGTACAGATGACACTTCTTCGTCTCTACAGGATTCACAACGAGGAGTTTGCCCTGCGTGTCGGGGTGAACCGTGCCAAGCATTCCTATGAATTGTATATGCAGTACTATAGGAAACTGGAAGAATATCTGCGCGAAAAGAAGAAGGTGTCGGACATTCCACTGAAACAGCTTGACGAGAACTTCATGGAGGAATATGACACCTATCTTCGCACCGTACACAGATACAGACCTGCCACCATCCTCCAGAACATTAAAGTCTTGAAGAAACTGATGAATATGGCGGTCTATCGCGGACTCGTTCCCCTCAATCCGTTCAAGGGCTATCAGACACAGCGCCCTGAACAGAAGAAACGCTATCTGGAAATGGACGAACTGAAGAAGATCATGACGGTCGAACTCACCAAGCCCAACTGCATCCTTGCCAGAGACCTCTTTGTGTTCTCTGCATTCACGGGTATCTGTTATTGCGATATGTGTAATCTGAAGGAGTCGAATCTTGTACAGATGGCTGACGGAACCTACTGGATCAACACCAACCGCCAGAAGACAGGAACGCCGGAGAACGTGCGACTGATGGATATTCCCCTTGCCATTGTCCGTAAATATAAGGGTATGGCAGCAGACGGGATGATGTTCCCCATGCTGGGCGACGGCAGCATTAGAATCCACCTCAGACGCATTGCCGAGAAATGTCAGTTGGGACACTACTTCTCTTTCCATCAGGCAAGACATACATTCGGTACGACTATCTGCCTGAGTAACGGTATTCCCATCGAGACGGTGAGCAAGGTGATGGGACACAGGAACATCAACATCACGCAGCACTACGCAAAGGTCACGGAGAAGAAAATCGCCGCTGACGTATCCGGCCTTGAATCATGCCTTGGCAGCAAGTACGCCTTGACAGGTATCAGCCTTCCACCGTCGCACATCCTTAAAGACATGAGCCGACGAAAGCCGAGACCGAGAAAGAAACAGCAGAGTGAATCACTTACACCAGCCACTAAAGAATAGGAGATAAAGAATATGCGCAGCACATTTAAGCAACTCTTCTACATCAACCGCCAGAAGATGAAGAAGAACGGGAAGTGTCCGATAATGGGCAGAATCACCATCGACGGCAAGATCAGCCAGTATTCTACGGGATATGAGATTGACCCCTGCCTGTGGAATCCATCTACAGGCAGGGCATTCGCCAGCGGCAAAATCCTCGAAGTCCTGACGGGTGAGGAAAAGACCAGCATCAAGCGTCTGAATATGCAGCTCGATGCACTTATAGAGAAAGGCAACGAGGCATACCATCAGAATGTGAGCGGCATCGGCTATGTGTCGGCAGAGGTCATCAAGAACGCCCTGCTTGAGAAAGACAAGCAGGCAGAGACGCTGCTGGCATTCATGGCCGACTACAATGCCGACTACTACAGTCGTATCGGAATCGACAAGACGCTTGGCTCATATAAGAGATACCGCAACTGCCTGAAGGCTACCCGTGAGTTCATCAGTTACAAGTTTGATAGGGAGGACATAGCCATCAAGGCACTGGAACACCAGTTCATCGAGGACTTCGACTTCTATCTGACAACCGTCAGGCGTATGGCAGAAAGCACCGTGAACAACCATCTTGTGGTGATGAAACTGATGTCGAAACTTGCCACCAAGAGAAAGATTATCCGACGTGACCCGTTCGCAGGCTACAAGTATCATGTCGTTAAGGGCAACCACCGTTATCTCTCTATAGAAAACCTCCAGAAGATGATGGCCCTTGACCTGAAGACCTATCGTCTCTGCCACACAAGAGACCTCTTCATCTTCAGTGCCTTCACGGGAATCGGCAGGGCAGACCTCGCCAACCTCAAAGACAGCGACATCATCACGAAGGAGGACGGCACCCAGTGGATACATATAGCCCGACAGAAGACAAAGGCCGAATGTTGGATACCGCTTCTTGAAATCCCACGCATGATTATCGAAAAGTACAAAGGCGAGGGCAAGAACGGACACCTATTTTTCGTACCCCAGACATGCTGCATAGCACAGACCCTTAAAATCCTTGAGAAATTGGGAGAGTTCGACCAGCATCTGACTTATTACATGGCCCGGCATACGTTCGCAACCCAGATTTGCCTGAGCAACAACGTACCCATCGAGACCATCAGCAAGATGATGGGGCATAATCAGATCAGAACAACCCAGATATACGCTGAAATCACAATGCAGAAGCAGCGTGAGGACATGCAGAAACTGGCAGACGGTGTGAACGGAACCTTTGACTTCTCCACGGAGGACGAGGCCCCGACACCCTATTTTATAAAGAGAAAAGTTCTTAATGTATCAACTGAAGAAAAGTAATGGCTATGACAAGAGGAATCATCAGAATGACGGAAGGCGGAAAGGTAAGTATGCCGCTGACAGATGTGTGGATGACGACGGGAGAAATTGCCGACATGTTCGGTCTGCCGGAGGCTTTGGTATTTCGCACCATCCGCTCCATCTTTAAGAAGAGTGAACTATATGAGCATGAAACGGCAATCAGGATTCCTTTCCCCAAACAGGAGAGCAAAGGCTGGACGAAAGAAGTCTATAATCTGGACTTGATACTCTACCTGACCTACAAACTGCCAAGCAGGAATGCACTGATATTCCGCAAGTATATGACCAATAAAGCCTACGAGCGCAGTCCATACGAGCAAGTCTGCATCATTGTCGATGACGTGGATTTCAGACAGCACTCTTTCAAGGGATAGGCGACGGGAATGTATCTTACAAAAGAAGAAAGACGGATGATCTGGTGTTTGTCAGTCATCCGTCTTTCTTCTGTCTTTCTTTGGTGGAATTCTGGTACTGATAATCTCATGCCACCCGGTAGGCTGGATGATAGCACTCTTGTAACACTCTCTCCAAGTCACTCTCACGGTACAGCACCTTGCCACCCAATTTGAAATAGGGGATCATACCATTGTCACGATACTCCTGCAAGGTACGACGGCTGATCTTCAGACGATGGGACACCTCTACATCCGACAAGTACCGCTCACCGTCCAACAAGGGACGATAGTTAGAGGTTACCTTGTCGAACAGGCTTTCGATGTCCTTCATCGACTGCATGGCATCTGTCATGCCCTCTGTTCTGAGTGTAATCAGTTCGTTCACGTTCTTCTGTAAATTCTCCATACTGGCAAATACTTTTTAATAGTTTGACTAAATCATGGCATCACAGGAATGGTCAGACTGCTTGCGTGGCTTGCGCCATGCTGCATCTTTCTTTCTGTCCTCCACGACCTTGATGATGCGCTGCACATCCTCTGGCTTGTAGTACGTCTTGTGACTAATCTGGGAATAGGCCAGTATGCCGTTATCCCTCAGAGTCTGCAAGGTTCTTGGCTTGATTCTAAGAATCTGGCACACGTCCTGATTGTCCAGCCACTCCCCAAGACGCTTGTCCATGCCGCGATTACCCATCTCCTTCATCTTCTTGACGAAGTGATTGAATTGTGCTTCGAAGCCCTCAAAGGCTTCTTTCTCGATGTTGATTATTTCCATATGTACGCTATTTATTTAGTTTATAATTCCAGTTTATCCGGCTCCATTCCGAATCGTCGGCAAAGGTACGGCAAATGTACCATTTGGGACTCCTCTGTAAAAACCGTTTCTGTTTTTAACGTTTCACGAACTTCTTAAAGCCTTAACCTAATGTCCGCTGAGCTTGCTCATTTTAAGTGCGGACGATGCAGTGCTGTGGGGCATCAGACCCCAGACTGCATATTAAGCTATGCACAATTGTGGCAATCTACCGTCAAGGTAGTATTAGGCTACCACAATTGTGGCATTGCCCCGCAAAGCGGGTAGTAGGCTACCCCTATTGCGGCATTTTCCCGATTAAGGGGGCATTAGGCTACCCCCTATTGTGGCATTGTGCAAGCACTTGCCCGTTTTGTTGGCAAAGGTAGTCTTTCCTGTTTGACTATGTTCGCAACTTACTAGTAGGTTGTGCCCACATTTAACAGGCCTTTAACCTTTCGGCCATCAATCCTGTCTCTAACCATTTGCCTCCGCGAAGGTACGATTAGAATCTAGGCAGACCAAATTTTCAATGCAACTGTCACCGAATGTCCCACCAAAACGGTGACATTGGCGACAGCAGTCTATCAAATCCAGTGCAAAGATATGCTTCTCTCACGTATCATGAGCATGCCGTGAAGCAACTTGCCCTGATTTGCGCTCTAAAACTATGCATTCTGCGCAATCTATTGACTCAAATCCGATGCGAAATTACACAATCCTGATGTTCCCGCCAAATTTTTCAGGCCAACTGGCTCCCGTGGCCGCTATAAAGGGTGCCACGGGAGCCAGAATCTGCGCATTGCGTATGTAACTTACATTAATCTGAAAACTTTCAGGCGTACAACTTGTAACGTACCACCGTACCAACCGACGTACATACCTACGTTGCAACGTACTTACGTACCAATGTTAGAACATACCAACGTTGCAACGGACGGATGGACTAACGGACGAACTAAGGGACGGACGTTGTTACCAACTAACAACCTGCAGCCTATACCTTATTATTATAATGGCTACAATGATTCCACTGTAGCCAATGTGTACACTCACTACAATGCAGCTACTTGTTACACTCCATCCACTAAATCCACTTAGCAAAATAGGGAAACAAAAACTGAAAATTAGCCCCCTCGTCCACATCCTATGAAGAATGGCGCAGGAAAGCCCAAACGCTTGGAAGATTATTCCAATCACCTTACCTTTGGCCCGAAAAACGGTCAGTAGCGACAGCTTTGGCCACAGTATAACGATTAAACCAGAGTTAAATGGAAAAGAAAGTAAAAGCAGAAAAAATGAGTGAGGAACAAAAAAAGAAAGTAACTGAGTGGTTCCAGGAAGCGAGAAGTGACAGAAGCCTATCGAGAAGAAGTATGGAAGAACGTTATCCACTTGTGTACGCCATGACTGACAGTAATCAGCAGGAACCACAACAGGAAGAACAGCCCCAAAAGACTGAAGCCATTGTATCCACTGATTCAAGTGCAGCGACTCCACCAAGTACAGTCACTGGAGCTACGTCTATGGAACCGATGCAGGAAGACAACGCTGAGTTCACTACAGTTGAGGAACATGTAGCCGAGGTGGCGGCTGAGTCTTCTGCTCCTATCCCACTATCGGAAACCTCTGATGCTCCATCGATGCCAATAGAGTCTGTTCCTCTTCCTGACGGGAATGATGACAAACAGCCACCCATGCGTCGGGTGAGTAGCAAGCAGCGTAGGCTCTCATTCGAGGAATACCGCTCTGTCTATCTTCCGGTTCCCAAGATAGAGAATCGTATGCCCGTGTTCATCAGTGCCTCCCTTCGTGACGAACTGGATAAGATAACACGTCGGTTAGGAGGCAAGCGTATGAGCGCATCAGGCATAGTTGAGAACATGGTCAGGCACCACCTGATAACGTATGGCGACGAAATGAAGGAATGGTATAAATTGTAAGCGATAAGCACGGAGTCTGCGGCTGCACATAATGGGTTTGACACCGAAGGTGGCACAAACGTCTGGATACTTCGTATGAGTGCGGCGAGGTTATGTTTTCGGCATCCCGAAAACGACCTCGCTCGCACTCACCGTTGCGAGGGAATCCGCTCCCCATTGGTCGCAGATTCTGTGGGTACAGTCACTATAGTGAATACACTGGAGTTATGATAGCAACAAGGAATCAAGACAAGAAGAAATCGAAAGGCAGACCGACCGTTGCCGATGCAAGACGGCTGTCAAAGGCCGTCACAGTCAAGTTCTCAAAAATTGACTACGAGACATTGAGGACAAAGAGCCGTAAGGCGAACAGGCGATTGGCAGAGTACATCCGAGAATCTGCCTTGCAGTCCGAGGTCGTGCAGCCCCGTACTGAGGCAGATTTGAAGGAGTATCGTACACTGGTAGGCATGGCAAACAACCTCAACCAACTGACGAAAATGGCTCATCAGGACAGCATCATCTACCTATACTCGCCAATAGACAGACTGCTTGGAGAGATAACGAGTGTGATAAGAGAATACAAACAAGGCACCAACCAAAAGAAAAAATGATAGGTAAAATCATGAAAGCAGCATCTTTTAGCAGATGCGTTCATTATGTAACAGGCAAGGAAGATGCAAAAATCCTTGTCTCCGATGGCGTTTTGCTGACCACGATACAGGACATCATCGACAGTTTTGAGTTTCAGCGTCAGATGAATCCCCGAATCTCAAAGCCAGTAGGACATATCGCCCTGAGTTTTCTGCCAGAGGACAAGGACATACTGACAGACGAGATGATGACGAAGATCGTACGGGAGTATATGGAACTGATGGGTTTCAAGGATACTCAGTTTCTCCTTGTGCGCCACTTCGACAATGGCAATCCCCACTGCCATCTGGTCTATAATCGTATCAACAACGAGGGCAAGACCATCACTGACCAGAACGATTTTAGGCGGAATGAACAGGTCACGAAACTTCTTAAGCGGAAGTATGGACTGACTTTTTCAAAAGGCAAAGGACGGACTAAAACAGAGCGATTAAGAGGTGCTGAGAAGACAAAATATGAGATATACCATGCCGTCGGTACTGCATTATTGTGCTGCAAGTCATGGTCAGAATTCGTGAATCACCTCAAAACGAATGGTGTGGAAGTGGAACTTGTCATGAAGCGGAATGGCAGCAAAGACATGAAAGACCTACAGGGCATGCGCTTTAAGAAAGACGGCTATTCCTTCAAGGCTTCGCAAATCAGAAGGGGCCTGTCTTTCACAGGAATCATGTCTAAACTGAATTCCAATGCGGAGAAAGGGCAACAACGGACAATCAACAGCCAAAAGCATCAAAGCCAGACGGAGCAGCCAAGACAAGAGACTTATTCCAAACAGCAAGAACGCAATGATTCATCTATAAGTCTTCCGTCATTGGGTCTATTCGACACCACTAATCCCGTCTATGACTCAGCCGAGGAAGAGTTCCGCCGACGGATGCAACGGAAGAAAAAGAAGCGTGGGCCGAGGCTATAAAGGGATCAATGTAAAGTGGTTCAATAGCTTATAACAAAATACTGCGGCAATTACCAATTGGCATTTGCCGCAGTACTTTAATAATTTGCCTGATATATCTACAATTTCCTGTTGGCATAATGCTGTATGCACTCAGGATCTATACGAGTGTATGACTCATCTCCAAGCAAGGTGGAGGTAAGCAGCATGTCTGCCGTAGTACGGTTTGTAGCAAAGGCAATATTGTAGAGCGATGCCAGACGGCTCAGGGCCGACACGTCGTTCTGATGACCCTGTACAGCAAGGTTGTCACAGAAGAATATCAGCATGTCTATCTTACCTTCGGCCAACATGGCACCTATCTCCTGATCGCCTCCCAGTGGTCCGCTCAACAGACGTGTCACCTTGTCCTTAAACGGATATTCCGGTTCTTCCTCTGTTCCGAGTGCAAGTTCACCAATGAGCCTGCCCGTAGTGCCTGTCGCATATAAATGGTGCTTTGACAACAGGTCAGCATTGAATCTCACCCAGTCCAACAGTTCATTCTTTCTTGAGTCATGTGCAACAAGTGCAATGTTCAATATCTCTTTCATAGTCAATCCTTTCTTCTAAATTAAACAATCTTTTTACCTAAATCTAATACCATTTCGGTATGTTATCCGCTGCAAAAGTAGTGCTTTTAGCGGCGAATGTCAAGTGAATCGCATTGGTTTCAGACTTGAAATACGCATTTCTTGGCTTATATCAAGTTGAAGAAGTGAAGAATAAATTGAGCAACGGCATGACCTTGATGGTTCCAATGCTTAATGGATTTTTCAGCCTCACTCTTGACGTGTTCATCTTCCTCTTGTGCGTGGTTTCTGATTAAGTGAAGTTCATATTCTGACGTGAATTCTGGGTGTCCTTGAAAAGTTAGGATATGATGGTCTATCCGGAATCCCTCATACCAGCAAAAATCACTGTGGGCGATAGCAATGGCATCAGAAGGAAGAACAGTCACATGGTCATGGTGATTATACAAGAGGCGCAGACGGTTATTTGGGAAATATGAATGCATGATTTCGTCTGTGATGACTGATTCACGAATACCTATACCCCAGCCTCCTGCATAGCGTTTGACCTCACCCCCTAACGCCTGAGCTATGACCTGATGCCCAAAGCATATCCCAGCCAATTTGATATGGAGTGACGCAGCATCTCTTACCCACTGCATGAGTTCCAGAATCCAAGAGTCACTATCGTAGGCGGAACTATTACTTCCTGAAATCAGATATAATTCGTCTTTCTTCAATTCCTTGGGTAAGACACCCGCCATGACAGGAAACACCTCAAATTCCAAGGAACCATCAACAGCACGGAACATTTCCCTGAACATTGACGCATATGAGGGAATCTCTGGCGGCAAAAGTCCAGGGAATGTGTCACATAACAATATATTAATCTTCGGTCTTTTCATCACAAAGTGTGAATTCGCATCTTTATCATTGCTTAGATACTTAGTTCGTTGAGTACCGTGATGAGGTGCTTGTCAAAGCGTTTGTCGGTACGGATACACTCGCTGAATGGCACATAGACGACCTCATTGTTGCGGACTCCCACCATAACATTACGCTGGCCTTGCTTGATAGCTTCAATAGCACCGACACCTGTAGTCGATGCTAGAATTCTATCACGGGCCGATGGTGTGCCACCACGTTGAAGATGACCGAGGATAGATACACGCACATCAAATTCAGGAAACTCTTTCTTCACACGGTCAGCATAGAACAGGGCACCGCATTTTGGACTTTCCGATACAATGACAATACAGGATTTCTTCGATTTACGGATACCACGTTCCATGAACTGTGCCAACTGGTCTACGTCTGTCGCTTCCTCAGGAACGATAGCGGCCTCTGCACCACAGGCAATAGCGCAATTCTGTGCAAGAAAACCCGCATCGCGGCCCATCACCTCGATAAAGAATATTCGCTCATGCGAGTTAGCCGTGTCGCGGATACGGTCTACACATTCCATAATGGTATTCATCGTGGTATCGTATCCGATGGTAGAATCAGTACCGTAAAGGTCGTTATCAATGGTGCCGGGCAGACCGATGACAGGAAAGTCGAACTCCATACCGAAGTTGCGGGCACCAGTGAGTGAGCCATTGCCACCAATTACCACAAGGGTGTCTATCTCCTCCTTCTGGCAGGTCTCATATGCTTTCTGCATACCTTCTGGCGTCATAAAATCTTTGCTTCGAGCAGTTTTTAAGATGGTGCCGCCCCTGGTGATGATACCACTGACATCCTCCGTGGAGAAGGATTTTACCTCACCTTTGATGAGACCATCGTAGCCTCTGTATATACCCTTAATATTGAACCCATTGTAAATACCTGCACGCGTTACTGCGCGTATAGCTGCATTCATTCCAGGAGAATCACCACCCGATGTCAGAATGCCGATAGTCTTGATTTTACTCATTTCCCAGTTATATTTAAGAAACTTGCAGTGAATAGAAAAAAGAATTTTTTCACTTTACGACCCACGTGTCGTTTGTCTCTAACAATTCCGCAAAGTTGTGGTACTTCTTCTGGGCACTGACTTCAGCGAGTTGTGCGTGCACAGCCTCATTGTAGGTGGGGGCCTCTACGTCGCGGATCACGCCGAGGGCGATGGGGAAGCCATCCTCCAGCGTCATCATGGCGAGTTTCAACTGCAGGGTGTTGTCCTCGCAGTGGGCATCATGCACGAGTACGTCATCGAGGGTGTAACTATCCTTGCCGATCTCCACCACCTTCAGGCCGAAGCCCTGCTGCACCAGTCCGAACTCCGAGTTCTCGCCGAAGACGAGCTTCTCGCCGTGGCGCACGTAGATGGCGTTCTTCTTGCGGCCTTCGTTGTTATAGACGATGTCGTGGCAGTGGTCGTTGAAGATGACGCAGTTCTGCAATACCTCCGTCACCGAGGCACCCTTGTGCTCATAAGCGGCCTTCAGCACCTCCACCGTTCCCTTAGCGTCAGTCGCCACGCAACGGGCGAAGAAGTGTCCGCGGGCTCCGAAGCAGAGTTCTGCGGGGCGGAATGGGTCCTCTACTGTGCCATAAGGGCTGGACTTCGAGACGAAACCACGAGGAGAGGTGGGGCTGTACTGACCCTTCGTCAACCCGTAGATGCGGTTGTTCAGGAGGATCATGTTCAGGTCGATGTTACGACGGTTGGCATGGATGAAGTGGTTACCGCCGATGGCCAGTCCGTCGCCGTCGCCTGACACCTGCCAGACGGTGAGGTTGGGGTTAGCCACCTTGGCGCCTGTAGCGATGGCAGCGGCACGTCCGTGGATGGTGTTCATGCCGTAGGTAGCCATATAGTGGGGCAGACGACTGGAGCAGCCGATACCGCTGATGACGGCTACATTCTCAGGAGCAACGCCGATCTCTGCCATTGCTTTGTGCAGTGAAGCCAGGAAGAAGTGGTCACCGCAACCCGGACACCAACGGGGCTGTCCTTTCTTGAAATCTTGTGCTGTATATGTACTCATAGCTTTACTTCTTTAAAATGTCCTCGAATGCGTTGACTAACTCTTCTACTACGAAAGGCTGGCCTTTCACCTGGTTGAACTGGTAGGGCACGAAGTTGTCGACCTTCATGCGGAGGTAAGCAGCAAGCTGACCCATGTTCTGCTCTGCCACTACTACCTTGTTGTATTTAGAGAGCACCTCAGCCGTGTTCTTCGGCAGCGGGTTCAAGTACTTGAAGTGTGCAAGGGCAACTTTTTTACCTGCTGCACGCAATTCGTCCATAGCCGAGTGCAGGTGCCCATAGGTAGAGCCAAAGCCAACGATGAGCAGGTCGGCACTGTCAGCATCGCCGTCCACCTCAAGGTCGGGCACCTGGATATTATCTATCTTCTGCTGGCGCAGGCGCGTCATCAGGTCGTGATTCTCAGGATTCGTCGAGATGGCACCCGTCTCAGAGTCCTTCTCCAGTCCGCCAAGGATGTGGGCAAAGCCCTCACGACCGGGCACAGCCCAGTAGCGAGTGCCGTTTTCGGCACGCATGTAGGGCGTCCACTTACCTTTCAGCTCCTCAGGAACGTAGGGAGGATTGATGGCGTCAAGCTTTGTGATGTCAGGGAGCTTGAAGGCACCAGAACCGTTGGCTACGTAGGCATCGGTGAGCAGTACGACGGGCGTCATGTGCTCTAAGGCTATCTTACAGGCCTGATAGGCGGCATCGAAACAGTCGGCAGGACTGGTGGCAGCCATCACCGGCATGGGACTCTCACCGTTACGGCCGAAGAGCACCTGCAGCAGGTCGGTTTGTTCCGACTTCGTGGGCAGACCTGTGGCAGGACCGCCACGCTGTACATCGAGTACTACGAGGGGCAGCTCCATAATCACGGCGAGGTTCATCGCCTCAGACTTCAGACAGATACCGGGGCCTGAGGTAGAGGTTACGCCGAGAGTGCCAGCAAACGAGGCGCCGAGGGCGGAGGCACAACCACTGATCTCATCCTCACACTGTACGGTGATGACACCGCATGACTTGTGCTTCGACAGTTCGTGAAGCACGTCGGTGGCAGGAGTGATAGGATAGCTACCCAGATAGAGGCGGAGTCCGGCCTTCTCAGCTGCGGCAATGAAGCCGTAAGCAGTGGCCTTGTTACCCGTAATGTCCATATAGCGTCCGGGCACCTTCTCCTTCGACTCGATGCGATAGACATTGACAGCACTGGAGTGAGTGTTATGACCGTAGTCGTAGCCGGCCTGCACCACCTTGATGTTATTCTCTGCGATGGCGGGCTTCTTGGCGAATTTTTCTTTCAGGAAATTGGCCACGAGGTTCAGGTCGCGGTCGAAGAGCCAGCATACAAGGCCAAGGGCAAACATGTTGCGACACTTCAAGATGGCCTTGTTGTCCATGCCAGTATCAGCCAGACAGTCCTTCACCATCGTGGTCAATGGGCACTGAATGACGCGGTCGGGGTCGATGCCCATCTCACCGAGGTAGTCCTCTGTCTTGAACTGTGCTTTCTCCAGATCCTTGGGGCCGAAGGAATCGGTGTCGATGATAATGGTGGCACCGGGCTTGGCATAGCGATATTGCGTCTTCAGCGCAGCGGCATTCATAGCTACCAGCACGTCGCACTTATCACCAGGGGTGTAGACCTTACCCGTGCCGATGTGTACCTGAAAACCTGACACACCCGTCAGTGACCCCTGCGGGGCGCGGATGTCCGCAGGGTAGTCTGGGAATGTTGAAATGCCGTTACCAACGGTGGCACTGACCGTAGAAAAGATGTTTCCAGCCAGCTGCATGCCGTCGCCAGAGTCACCCGAGAAGCGGACGACCACCTGACTCATTTCTTTGATTTCTATTTCTCTTTCCATATATTCATCCTTTTCTTTCTTGGTTTATAATGTGTGAATCTTGAACAGCAGGGCGTTTTGCAGCACCAACGGACGATTATGGGTGAAGAAGACAACGCCGTCGACGGTGGTCTTGACATCGCAGAGTATCATGCCGTTGTAGGGGTCGATGATGTTGGCCAGAGTCTCGCCTGCCACAACGCTCTTGTTAGTGGAGACAAGACGGCGGAAGATGCCTGCATGACGGGCTTTGACATGCTGAAGTGTGGACTCATCTATCACGATGCTCTCGTAGGCCGTGCGCAGTGGGCGGGGACTGATGATGGCGGTGCGCTGCATCATGCGCAGGATGGCATCGATGGTCTCGTCGCAACTGTCAAAGTCTATACGGTCTGTGTGACCAGCATAGATAGAGAAAGCCTTGGTGTTCCACAGTTGCCAGTTGTAGTTGAGCAGTGTGGTGTCGAAGGGACGGGGCTGGTAGGTGGTGACGTATCGCATGCCGAAGAGGCGGGCGGTCTCAACGTCCTCATAGCCCGTCGTTAGCATCCGTACATGGGGAACGAAGTCGCCCGGCACGTAGTAACTGGCCAGTTGGATGCCGTATTTATAGCCGTTAAGTGCGGCGAAGATGGCGGCGGCGATGCGCTGGGTGGTCTCCCCTTGGTCGTAGCCGGGGAACATGCGGTTGATGTCGGTGGAGTCCATAGCCCAGAAGCGTCGGCTGACGTTCATAGAGAAGGGGTTGCATGAGGGTATGACGAGAATGCTGTTGCCTTCAGTGATGCCTCCCCGCTGTTCGATGAGATGCAGGCGATTGACCAGTTGCGAACAGATGTACTGCTGCTGCACCTCGTCGCCGCGCATGGCTCCTACGATGGCGAGTGTCTTCTCGCCGTTGCCAAAGTGATAGCCCGTGATGCGGAAGTTGTCGCGGCAGGGCGATGTCATCTCAAATATCGTTTCTTTTCTCATAATCTTCAACTGTTATAGATTCTCGCCATCAGTGAGCCTTCGTAGACGATGGGGTAAGCACGGATGGTAAATAGATAGCCGTCGACAGGTGAGGTGACGGTGCTGAGCACGATGCCACGCAACGGATCAACGATTTGCCCGATGACTTGTCCCCGCGACACATTGATGCCGCATTTCAGTTCGGTGAGGAATACCCCGGAGGTCTCCGCGTTGAGGAAGGTGACGTGGTCGCCCTTGCAGATGATGGGCTTAGGCAATGCAGTATCGTCGGCCTCACGCCACATGCCCATAGTCTGCATCAGGTGGAGTATACCCGTCACGAGCCGTCGGCACATCTTGTGGTTGATGCGCTGTCCGACGCCCATCTCCACTACCAGACAGGGGGTGCTGGTGGCATTGAGGGAATGGGCGAGTGTGGCTTCGAGTACGGTAGCGGCATCGTGTACCCAGACGAAATCCATGCCTAAACGCTCGGCGAAGGGCACAAGCCACTCGGCATCCTGCACGTTGATGCGCACCTGAGGCGTCTCGCGCAAGTAGAGGTTGCTGGAATGGATGTCTATCACCATATCGGCTCCCTTGATGTCCTCCACGATAGCGTGAGCCGTCTGCTCGGCCATTGTGCCGTTAGGATCACCTGGGAAGATTCGGTTCATATCGAGGTCGAAGTTGGGAATTCCTCGTTGTATGGTGTCGATGCCCAGCGGGTTGAGGGCCGGGTAGATTTCGAGCGTGCCGTCGAGGGCTTCGATATATTCGCTGGCGATGCGTGCCAGTTCGTAGCACACCATCTGCCCTTCCAATTCATCACCGTGCGTACCTGTGACGACACAGAAGCGTAGTCCGTCTTTCCGGCCATGCTTAATGACATTCTTGCGGATGCGGAATTGCTCGTCGATGGGAAGTTCTGTAGAAACTATTGTCTTGATCATATCTCGTGTAATGTAACGTGAATGGTGGTTTGCTGCTGTGCCTGACCTGTGTACATGCCCCGACTAACGGAGCAGTCGTGGGCATCTCGTCCGTGGGCCAGTTTGACATAGCCGTCACTGATGCGGCAGTTGTGGGTGGGGTCGAAACCCAGCCAGTTGTAGCCGTCGAAAATCTCTACCCAGGCATGAGTTTCCCCCTCGCCCACAAGGAATCCGTTGACGTAGCGGGCGGGGATGCCTTGCCGTCGGCAGAGGGCTATCATGAGGTGGGCAAAGTCTTGGCATACGCCCTGACGCGACTGCATAACCTCTGTCGCCGTGGTCTCTATCGTGGTGGCTTGTGGTTGATACTCGATGTTCTCATTGAGCCATTGGCAGATATCGTAGGCGGCCTGAATGGAATTGGTGCCGACATCGGGAATGCCTTCGCTAAGGGTAGTAAGCGGCGTGGACTGACGATAGAGAAACAGGTTCTCGCCGCGGTACTTGACCAGATAGGTGTCGGTAGCCACGATGCCTGTGCTGACGTAGGCAAATACGGAGTGGGGCTCGGTGGCCCCGCCGAAGAGGATGCGGTTGTAGAAAGCATCGCTGCCAGCCTGTAACCAATAATTGGGCGACACGACCAGATGCTCCTGTTCTACCGTCTGACAGGCATTGCTAACAGGCTGGCAGCGGAGCATAACGGAATGGGCAGGTACTGGCTCGGAGAACTCGACCACCGTCTGGTAGTTATACAGATAGCGTTTCACACTCTTACCAGTTGATTGATAAACTTCAGCAACTTGTTCTTGTATTCCACGTCGTTCAGGTTGAAACGTTCCTCGATGATGAGACTGTTGAGTTGCCCCTCGATGTGGTCATCGACGATGGTGGGCATCTGACGGAGATAACGTTTCAGCGAGTCGTAGGCTAATACAACCCGCTCGTAAGGATAATCGAAACGCAGCAACATGTCGAGATTCTCCACATTGCGCCCAATCATCATGATATAGAGCGCCTTGTGGTTGCGCAGACGCTGTTCGGCAGAGCCCCAGAACGCCAGCGACCAGTCGATGATGGACTGCAGGGCCGTGACGTTCATCTCGCGCCGCTCGCGGCACTCCTTCATCAGTGCCACGCTCATCTCCAGATAACTGAGCGTCTCACTCATGATGTCCTCGCGCAGAAGGATGGCATTGTCCTTGGCCTTGACCTGTGCCGCCATCACCGAGGCTATATTGTCTTCGTCGTACATCATGCCAAAGGTGAACTCCTCACTCGACTGGTAGATGCCGTTGGCATCAAGGCGCGTCCAGAATATGGAATATTCCTCCAGTTCGCCGTCAATCATCTTGTCGTAGCACTTACGCAGCAGGTGCAGCGTGATATATACTCTCTCTTCGTAGCGCCCCAGCCAGTAGAGGCTGTTCGCCTTGGTCGCTGATATCAAATTATTCTGTGTCATCTCTTTACCTTTTTACTTTTTACCTTTTTAGTTTTCCATAACCCATGTATCCTTGAAACCGCCACCCTGTGAGGAGTTGACAACAAACGAATTGGGGTTTCGTGAGAAGCGTGTCAAGCCGCTCTTCCAAACCTTGACATCCTTGCCGCTGACTACAAAAGCTCTCAGGTCGGCCTTGCGCCACACGGTCTCGTCACCCTCTAAGATCTCTAAATCCTTGAAGTCAATGACCTCCTGTGCTATCCAACGGCGAGGCTCGCTTCTGACCAGTTCCGTCAGGTCGGCAAGTTCCTTTTCTGCAAGGTCTTTGCCAAACACTACACCGTAGCCTCCTGCCTCGCTGACATCCTTGATGACAAGTTTCTGAATATTCTTCAGCACATAGTCGCGGTCTTCCTCAAAATACGGTAGATAGGTGGGGGCATTCTGCAGGATGGGTTTCTCGTCGAGATAGTATTCCACCATCTTCGGCACGAAATAGTAGATGCCCTTGTCGTCGGCCACACCGTTGCCGATGGCATTGATGAGTGCCACATTACCTGCCTTGTAGGCCTGCATCACATTGGGGATGCCCAGCAGTGAGGAAGCTTCGAACAGAAGCGGGTCCATGTACTCGTCACTCACACGACGGTAGATGCAGCCCACTCGGGTCTTCTCCTTGTAGATACCCGCATAGTATACCTTATTATCCTCCACAAACAGGTCGCCGGGATAGGCCAGCGTGGCCCCAGTCTTCTCAGCGAAATAACTGTGCTCAAAATAGGCTGAGTTATAGCGGCCTGGGGTAAGGATGACCGAGATGCCACGGCCATCGTTCATCTCTTCCATCATTGCGGCAAGCAGCCGGGCATAGTCGCGGTTTTCGGCCACGGCATTCTGGGTGAAGGTCTGCGGCGACACCTTACGAGTGATCTCACGGGCTATCATCGGATAACTGGCACCGGAAGGGATGCGCAAGTTATCCTCAAGCACATACCACTGGCCGTCCTTGCCTTCAACGAGGTCGATGCCTGCAATGTGTGCATAGACCTCACCCGTAGGACTGATGCCTTCACACTCAGGCATGTAGCCCTTCGAGGAATACACGAATTCCTCGGGTACGATACCGTCCTTGATGATGCGCTTGTCGTGGTACACATCCCAGAGAAACTTGTTCAGTGCCGTCACGCGCTGGCGGAGTCCTTTCTCAAGATATACCCAGTCGTCACTGGAGATGATTCGGGGGATGGAGTCAAAAGGGAACAGCTGTTCATTGAAAATTCCATGCTTATAGACCCCGAACCTAACTCCAAATCGTTCCATCCATTTGTTCACCGTATCACGGCTGTCAACTAATTCATTTATCCTGATATTCATATTTGTATTTGTGCTGTTTAAGTGATGTACTTATTTACGTCTTCATTTCTTTTTCGCGGATATGCTCTTCGTATTCCGCTATTTCCCGTTCACCGACATGGGCCAGGCCGTAATGCTCGTCGTGCTGACTGTAGTCGAGTCCCACCTTCTCACTATAGACCGAAACGCGCATGGGTATCAACTTGTCTATCAGCGTATAGCCCAGCCAACTCATGCCGAACGTATAGACAAAGACGATGACGATGGCCAGCAGATGGTAGAGGAAAATCACGAAACCGTCCCACGTACCTGCAATGAGTCCTTCCTGAATGAAGATACCCGTCAGCACAGTACCAAAGATACCACCTGTACCGTGAGTGGGGAACACGTCGAGGGCATCGTCGATGCTACTGCGTGAACGCCAATAGACTGCAATGTTGCAAATCAGCGTGATGACGAAGGCAATGAAGATACTCTGGCCAACGGTGACATAGCCTGCTGACGGGGTGATGGC
Source organism: uncultured Prevotellaceae bacterium (assembly GCA_902794405.1). Lineage (GTDB taxonomy): Bacteria > Bacteroidota > Bacteroidia > Bacteroidales > Bacteroidaceae > Prevotella. The sequence goes on along the minus strand of CADBHI010000011.1, from coordinate 40,584 downwards.
TACCAAACCTACCACGCATCCAACGGCAGCGCCCATGGCCGAGGGCTTGCGCCCCCTCAGACAGTCGAAGAAAATCCAGGTCATCATGGCAGTAGCCGATGCCGTATTTGTATTAAGGAAGGCCTTGACGGCCTGTCCGTCGGCATGCAGCGAAGAACCCGCATTGAAGCCAAACCAGCCCAGCCATAGTAGGGCCGCTCCCAGCAGCACAAAGGGAATATTGGCTGGTTCGCTTCTGCGGGTCTCTGCCTTACGCCTGCCTAAATAGATGGCTCCGGCAAGAGCAGCCACACCACTGGAGGCGTGTACCACAATACCGCCAGCAAAGTCGATGACTCCCCAGCGACAGAATAATCCTTCAGGATGCCACGTCATGTGGGCCAGCGGACAGTATATCATGAAGAAGAAAAACATCATGAAGAACATATAGGCCGAGAAACGCACACGTTCGGCAAACGACCCCGTAATCAGCGACGGGGTAATGATAGCAAACTTCATCTGGAATAGGGCATAGAGGGCCAATGGAATAGTGGCCCCACCTAATATATTACCTTCTGGCGTGATATAAACGGCACCGCCTACGTTGTGGAACATAGGGAACGTCAGCGGATTGCCGATGATGCCGCCAATGTCATCACCGAAACAGAGCGAGAATCCAATCACCACCCACAGCACTGAAATCAGTCCCATCGCGATAAACGACTGTAGCATAGTCGAGATGACATTCTTCGCTCCCACCATACCACCATAGAAGAATGACAGTCCTGGTGTCATCATCAGCACAAAGATGGTTGCTGTGATCAGCCAAGCCACGTCTGCAGCGGAAATCACCGACCAGTCGCACTCAAATGTGGGCTCGCCTACTAAAACACCTGCAATGGCTATCAGCGTCATTGCCGTCATCAGAATAATCCAACGTTTCTTTACCTTCATACAAGTGCCATTTTGTCATATATTGGATGCAAAGGTATTGCAAAATGAAAGAAAAACAAAGGAATATATTACAAATTATTTGTTGAGAATTCAAATAACTTACATTTTGTAACTTTCTGACTCTTATTTTGACACAAATTGACACAAAAAAGTCTCCAAAATAATCAATTTGCTATCAAATTGAAAGTTGTAAAAAATACCTATACTAAAAATTGCCGTGTTCTGCATATAAGATTGAGATTGCATTCGAAATAGAAAAAAAATAATATATTTGGCAAAAAAGTTGGCAGTTTAACAGAAAACAATTACCTTTGCATCAGATTTTTGACATTTTGAGACAAAGCAGAATGATGAATTCAGGTGGTTTCTAAACCATTACCTATTCTGAATGGGATGGTTTCTAAAGTTCTGATAATTAAAGCAATAGTTATTAGGCACATAATTTTAAAAGTATATCCCATAGTTTAGGAGTTCTATTCGCAATGATAGTCGAAGCATATGTGTCAAGACATGAATAGAAAGCTTCTTGAATTTGTGTCTTGGCTACATCACCTACATGGAATCGAAGAGAACCATCTGGTTTTTGGAATGAATAGACACCATATTTCCCCTTCTTTGTATTAGGCTCATACTTCGAGTTGTCATGTTTCACTCTGTCTCCAGGCTTAGCTATTGCAAAATGATAATCAATCCTGTCAAGCTCAAACTGTGGTAACTTCAATGAGGGATTATCGTCTGTTAAATCAACAATATCTCGAAGTGTGGGATGTCCTCCAATCGGTTCTGGCCAATGAAAATCAATGTCTTTCCGAAAAGCAACGCAATACCAGCGTTCGCGCTTTTGAGGAAGACCAAAATCAAGTGATGAGAGAATCTTCCAATGAGGGAAATATCCAAGTTCTTTCAATGTGTCCAAAATGACATTAAGGGTTTTGCCATTCTCATGGGACTTCAATCCTTTTACATTTTCCAAAAACACCATAGGAGGCTTGTGATACTCAAGTATCCTACATATATCGAAAAACAGCGTACCTCTAGTCTCATCATTGAATCCTTGTTTCTCACCAGCGTAACTGAATGGTTGGCAAGGAAATCCCGCAGCCAAAATTTCAAAAGGAGGTATATCTTTTGCTTCAATTTTCTTAATATCACCCTGTGGTACCTCACCGAAATTTGCTAAATATGTTTCTTGGGCAAATTTATCGTTATCAGAAGAGAAAACGCATTCTACTCCCGCGTCTTCCATTGCAAGTCTGAACCCTCCAATACCGCAAAACAAATCAATTCCTTTTAATTTCTTCTTTGACATGAAAAAGCCCTCTTATCGTTTTCGAAAAGGGGGCGTGGAGAGATTGGTAGAAGCAAGGCTTAGGACGGCCTACATCAGACAACAATCGTATGGTCCACGCCCGTGTGAGCGTAAACATCCGTTGCCTTGTCTGACTGATGTGTTTCCAGAGGTCCTAATTCTGCTTCTTCAGCCTTATCAAGGATGTCAAAGACTCGTAATTATTCCTTTGTCGTTAGTTCGTTTATTTATAGTTGTCCGCCTACACCCCATGCGAACAGATAATACTTATGGTTAACTACAAACGAAAAAACGTGGGTGCTTACATCTGCCTGTTTGTCGATCGAGGCCTACCACAGCCTTGCTAATAAACAGACAGAGAAACACCCACGTTGGAGTATAAAGACACCCGTAAAGTGTGCATGTGAGGACATGGTTAACCCTCGCAGCACACTACGGAGTCTGATATACACACCCCGCGGAGTTACCCCTGCATTGTTCTTGATTAGCAATTCGATTGTGGTAGTTTCGATTCGACCAAAAACAAAGCGTCAGTAACGCCTTTTCAATAAGTAGTGCTCCACCCAGCGGCTCCTCTCTACGATAAGAGAATCACGGCCACTATGGGCAGATAGCAGGGGCAAAATTACAAATAATATTTGTAAATAAACTCTCTAATGTTAAAAAGATGGTGTTTTTTATGGATGATTAAGATAAACTATACAGAAAGACGCTAAAAAATTTGGAAGATAAGCGAAAAATCCCTATCTTTGCAGCGTGAAAGGAGATGCCAAGTAGAGCCACGATGTGCGGAACGGTGGCATGGCTACAGGTTAAAGCCTGTGGAGATGATGAGCAATTCGACCTTGCCGCTTGGTTTCCTTCACTCAAATATAGAGCTGGCCACGAGTTGACCAGCTTTTATATTTTTTTGTACTTAGGCAGCGTGAACTCTGCAGGGTCTTTGATCCTCGTGGCAGTGATAAAATTGACATTAGCGACAAGTTCTCGGCTAATCTTCATCTTATAGTTCGGATGGATGATAAACTTCGACTGGCCATCAGTATAGATAAAACATTCATCGTCATAGTAGAGATCCATCTTAAAACGGTTCTGAGGAAAACCTATCATGTCAGCATCAGCTACCGGAGTGTTACTTGGAAGATAAGCGATTTTTACCTAACTTTATTCATTAACAGTATTTCTCCGCTATATGGTGTAAGTGGCTGACTGTCAGGATTAACATGGCGGAGGAATTTTTGGGGACAGGATTTGGAATGTTGGGGACGAGAAAGTGATGGGATTGGGGCGGGATGAGGGGTGGCAATCTGGTGAAGAGGGGGCGGTAAAGGGACGGTCAGGGTCCTTTGACTAATAGAAAGTTTAGTCCGGGCAAACTCATGCTTTAGTCCGGGCAAACTCATGCTTTAGTCCGAGTAAACTTGTAGTTTAGTCACGGCTGCAAAGAAGTCTATGACTTAAGCATACTAACTCTATGACTTAAGCATACTAACTCTATGACTTAAGCATACTAACTCTATGACTTAAGCATACTAACTCTATGACTTAAGCATACTAACTCTATGACTTGACAGTCTCAAATTTTTCTACAGGCTAAGTCATAATGTCAATAAATGGATCGGATTGCCCTGCATTAGTGCTGTCAGTGATGGCATCATAAGTGAGGGACAAAAAATTGCTCCGCCATGAATTAGCTGAAAATCAGGGACTTATAGCTGATGGCGGGGCAATTTTGTTTGTTGTTTATTCTTAAGGTTTTATAATCGTATCAATACAGATAAATCTTGAAGTTCTTCACGGAACCTGGGGCACCTTGTTCGGCTCGGGGGAGGTATTCGAGGGCTTTTATGCTTTGCTCCGAGCCGAGGTCGATGACGAGGAGGTGAGGCGTTGAAGCACCCTTTTCCGTCTGCCAGTAGGTTGACTCCTGCAGGTCGAAGACCTTGTCGCCGGTGTGGTTGCCGTTCTCCTCCTCGGAATTGGCGTACTTAGTGGTCCAGGGCTCGCGGCTCAGACGCTTGCCGTCAGCACCCTGCACGTAGAGCTCGGCGATGGCTACGCGGTCATTGTCCTTCTGGGTAGAGAGACATTCAATGGCGAGGTAGCGACCCTTGGCGGTCTTGCCAAACTGGATGGTCTGCCAGCCGTTGCCAGCCTTGAAGGCACCTGTGGCTACGGGTGTGGCGCTGTTGAGGTCGGGCTTGTCGCCGATATTGTTGTGCTTGTTGCTCTTCTCAAGCTGCAGCTTGTTGAGCTCAGGCTCAGCCTGTCCCCAGACCACAGCCTCCTTGGGGCCGACCACATCGAGGACAATGATTTCGTTCTTGCCTTTCTTCAGCCAGCAACCAGGCACGTAGAGCGTCTGTTGGGGACCAATCGACCAGATGCGGCCCATCGCATGACCATTTACATAAACCTGGCCCTTGCCCCACGTCTCGAAATTCAGGAAGGTGTCGCCCACCTTCGAGAGGTTGAAGTAGCCGCGGTGGTAGCCGGCTTTCATGATGTCGCCAAGTTTCTTAGACTCCTCATAGCCTTGTGTTAAAGCAAGTGCAGGAACACTCCCTTTCACCTTGCCGGCAGTCACCTGGTCGTTGACGCCCTTCACCATGTCAAGTGCCTTGACTGCCGTCTCGTAATCATCAGGGATGGCTACATTCATCCATTGTTTCGGCGTCAGCACCATCTCTACATCGTCTGTCTCGGTAGTTAGCGTGACGTTGCCAACGATGCCCTTAAAGTCCTTGATGGCACGGCCGAAGTTGATGCGACCCATGCCTTCAACGATAATAATCAATTCGGCACCTTTCTTGACGGCTGGGATGGTAAGCGACTTCTCGTTCTTTACACGGTCAATCTTTCCAATATATTTTTTATCAATAAACACCTGAGCAAAATCATGGAACTCACCGCTGAGCACACTCTGTGAAGTAATCTCGGGCAGACGGGTGGAATACATCATTGTGCCCCAGCCCATGTCCATTTCCTCAAAGGTCTTGATGGCACCATTGACGGGCTTGGTCATCGCACTTAACAGTGGCGCAAACTCCGTCAGCTTGAACTTGGGAACGGTGATGATGGGCATAGGAGCCTTGGGAACGGATGGCAAGCCCCCCTTCCGTCCCCCGAGGGGGAAACCATTAGCATCGTATTTCTCCATCATCTTACGGAGTTCCCAGAACTTGGGGGTGGCAAGGCCCCACTCGTTGATGGGGGCGTCGTAGTCGTAAGAGGTGACGTCAGGGGCAAAGCCAGGAGAGTTGGCTCCTGCCCAATGGCCGAATGAAGTACCGCCGTGAGTCATATAGAGCGAGAAAGAGATGCCCTTCGAGAGCATTTCGTCCATACCCTCGACCATATCCTTAGCAGGACGCGTTTCGTGACGTGCTCCCCACTTGTCGAACCAGCCGCTCCAGAACTCGGAGCACATCTTTGGCGCATTAGGGCGCAGCTCGCCAAGGCGGCGGAACTGGTCGTCGATGTTGGCACCCGTACCGAAGTTCATGGTCCATGTGAGGTCATCAAGGCCGTTTTTCTCGAAGTTGGAAGACCAGTCGCATTGGAACAGCGAGAGTTCCTTGCCGTAGATGCCACGCAGACAGTCGCGAATCTCAGAGACGTAAGGCTTGTCCTCGCCATACGAGCCGTACTCGTTCTCCACCTGAATCATAATGATGGGACCACCGTTCTGGATAGTGAGGGGTTTGAGCTGTTCACCCACCTTCTCCTCGAAAATTCTCACACGTTCCATAAAATAAGGATCACGCTCGCGCAGCTTGATGTCCTTTTTCTTTAGGAGCCACCAGGGCAGACCGCCCATTTCCCACTCGGCACAGACGTAGGGACCAGGCCGCACGATGACGTACATGCCGTTTTTCTGAGCAATCCGGCAGAATTCGGCCACGTCGTTGTTGCCCGTGAAGTCGAACTGGCCCTCCTTCTGTTCATGGATGTTCCAGAAGATGTAGATACACACGGCATTCATGCCAAGCGCCTTACACATCTGGATACGATGCTCCCAGTAGGGACGCGGAATACGGGGGTAATGAACTTCGGCAGCCTTTACGATGAAAGGTTGGCCGTTAAGCAAGAAAGTCTTGTCGCCTGTGGTAAAAGTGCCAGACTTTTGTGCCGCCATTGTCGGTACTGTTGCAAAACATAAACACGTTGCAAGAGTCAGTAGTTTTAGGGTTTTCTTCATAAAAAGTAGTATTTTGTATAGGTTTCTGTTGCAAAGATAATCATTTTACCATAAATAATTAGCTTTCTAACATTTTTTAAGTGTTTAAATTACGATTATTCGAAAAAATGCCTTAACTTTGCATGCGAATTTATGTTGAAAGATTATCTATAGTTTTTTGCCTTGGACATTTTCCAAGGGTTAGTGTTAAATGTAAATCCTCCCAATTCCCGTGAGGGAAGTAAGAGAGCCCGAAAAATTGACCATGAACCTTCGGCCGTGAGGTCCAAGGTTTTTTTATGGTCCCTTCTAAATAGTTGATGGTGGACTTTACCGTCCACCATCGTTTTTTCACACAGAAGACATCTACAGGTTACTTGCTGAAGTCAAATCCCAGGCGAACACCGTCGTAGTTTTTGCTGATTTCACCAACTGCCTGAATGTTTGAGTTTCCACTCATAGCCGCCATCGTCTGCAATAATGTCAGCAGCTTCGAAGCCTCGAAAAGCAGTCCGATGCCATTGGCATTGCGCTTGGCATAACAATTAATGCTCAGCAGGAGGCCCTGCAGGTTGACCTTATAGGTTTTTTCGTCGAAAGTCCATTTACCACTCATGGGTGTTCCGCGGAACTGAGCCGAGTAAGTACCATCTTCGTTGAAAGTAATAGAGGTATTGGAACCACTAATACCTATCTGCTGATAGTAGGGCTGCACCTTTGTCCTGATCTGTGCGGCTGCCACTTCACCACCAGCCTTAGCCAAAAGGTTCTCGCTGGTAAAAGCACAGCCTGGCGATACATATTTCCACGAACCGATAAGGTTGGCTCTGGTGACCGTCTGAGCACCTATGACACTGGTGATAACGTTGCTGATAGTACCACCCTGTAGCACGTCTGTAAGCACAGCTCCCAGAATGGAACCTGTTTGAGACTGATTGCCACCAGTGGTACCGCCTACGCCACAACTGACCACCAACATGGTGGCAGCAGCTAATACTAAATGTCTTACTTTCTTCATGATCTTACCATATTTTAATAATGAATGATTAATCCTCAAACTCAAGGCTCAGCTGACCATCGCCGAGCAGGTTGTAGCTCATGCGGTGGTAGGGGGTAGTGCCGTACTGACGGATAGCCTCGCGATGCTTCTTCGTGGGATAACCTTTATTCGAGCGCCAGTCGTATTGCGGGTATTCCTCCGCCAGCTGGTTCATGTAGTCGTCACGGTAGGTCTTGGCTAAAATGGAAGCGGCAGCTATGGCCATGTATTTACCATCGCCCTTGACGATGGTGGTGTGGGGGATGTTGACGGGAGAACCGTCAACCACGGGACGGTAGGGCTTGAAGCGATTGCCGTCGACGATGATGGCCTCTGGGCGTACCTTGAGCTGGTCCAAGGCACGATGCATGGCGAGGATAGAGGCATTGAGGATATTGATTTTGTCGATTTCCTCAGGAGTGACGATGCCTACAGCCCATGCAACGGCATCGCGTTCGATAATCTCACGCAGCTCGTAGCGCCGCTTCTCCGTCAACTGCTTAGAGTCGTTCAGCAGCTCATTTTCGTAGCCGTCAGGCAGAATAACAGCTGCTGCATAGACGCTGCCTGCCAAGCAGCCACGCCCTGCTTCGTCACAGCCTGCCTCAATCTTTCCTTCGTAGTAATGAGATTCCAGCATATAGTATAAACGACAACTTTGACAACTAAGACAACTTTTAGAACATCTGGACGACACGACGCAGCCCTGCTACGAGGGCATCGACTTCTTCCTTCGTATTATAGAGGGCAAACGAGGCCCGCACAGTACCTGAAATACCCAAACGGTCCATCAGCGGCTGTGCACAATGATGGCCAGTACGCACGGCTATGCCGAGGCGGTCGAGCAGGGTGCCAATATCGAGATGGTGGATGTTGCCCACATTAAAACTCACGACGGCATCATGTGGAGCCTTGGGGCCATATATCTTAATGCCTTCGATAGTCTGAAGCTGTTCCATGCAGTAGCGGGTCAACTCTGTTTCATGTGCCTCGACGGAGTCGAGGCCTACGGATAAGAGGTAGTTGATGGCGGTGGCCAGGCCGTGGGTGGCGATGTAGTCGGGGGTGCCTGCCTCGAACTTGAAGGGCAAGCGCTCAAAAGTGGTGTGCTCCCACGTCACCTTGTCAATCATCTCGCCGCCGCCCTGATATGGTGGCAGACGGTCAAGCCACTCTTCTTTGCCGTAGAGCACACCAATGCCCGTTGGACCATACATCTTATGACCACTGAAAGCGAAGAAATCGCAATCCAAGTCCTGCACATCAATCTTCATGTGAGGAGCACTTTGAGCACCATCGACGAGAACGGGAATGCCGCGTTCGTGAGCCATACGAATGATATCCTTAACGGGGTTGATCGTGCCAAGAACGTTGCTGACGTGGGCAATACTTAGTAGCTTCGTCTTTTCTGTCAGGTAAGTTGCGATAGAATCGCAACATGCTAAACGGCCGTCGTCGGTAATGGGCAAGTGGCGCACCACAATGCCGCGCTGCATAGCCTGCAACTGCCAGGGGACGATGTTCGAGTGGTGTTCCATGTCTGTGACCAGCACCTCGTCGCCCTCCTTCATCTGTGACTGACAGAAGGAGCTTGCCACCAGATTAATGGCCTCAGTAGTACCTCGGGTAAAGACAATCTCCTCCGTCTTATTAGCATTGATAAAGCTGCGCACTGTCTCGCGAGCTGCCTCATGCAAGTCGGTGGCCTGCTGCGAGAGGTAGTGAACGCCGCGATGAACATTGGCATTGACATTCAAATATTCCTCACGCATAGCATCGAGTACACAAAGCGGCTTCTGTGTTGTTGCCGCATTGTCGAGATACACCAAGGGGCGCTTATACACCTCACGTGAGAGTATCGGGAAGTCTCCGCGTACCTTATTTATATTATACATTCGCTCTATGGTTTCCTGTTAATTCTTACTCCATAATCACCTCAAGTGCCTTTTTCACTGTCGGGTTCTCTTCATTCATGATAGAGAAGTATTCACTCATATCCCAAATATCACGGGCTATGAGAGCCTTCAATTGCAAGCGCAGGTAAGGCAGGGTTTTCTGGAGTTCCTCATCGTTCTTAGGCTCTAATTTCTGCTTCTTACCCTCTGCCAGCACATCGTCGACGAGCGATTGCGGCACCTCGAAAGTCTGCTTGAAACTCTCGAAATCGGTATATTGTTTCTTTAACTGTTTACGATGATTGTCGACATAGCGCAGATTCTGCTGGATAATCACACCCTTAGCTGCCAATTGACGATGGAACTGGGTGTAGCGGGTAGTATCCAATGGAACGAAGTGGTCGGGCATGATGCCACCACCGCCATAGACAGTACGCTGTTTATGCAGCGTCAGGAACTTCAGCGAGTCGGCAAAGTGGATGCTATCCTGATTGGTGAGCTCACCCTTTTTCAGGCGGTTCATCACATCCATAGCATAATCCTTCTGGTTACCTTTCTCATAGGGCTTCTGTATGCATCGACCTGATGGGGTGAAGTAATGGGCGATGGTAAGACGAATCATAGAACCGTCAGGCAGGTCAATGGGACGCTGAACCAATCCCTTTCCAAACGTGCGACGTCCCACGACTTGTCCGCGATCCTGATCCTGTACAGCACCTGTGACAATCTCAGCAGCCGATGCCGTATATTCATCGACAAGGATGACAATCTTTCCCTGCATGAACTTCCCATGTCCATGGGCATGATACTCCTGACGCGGCACCCTACGTCCCTCCGTATAAACGATGAGTTCGTCGCGAGCCAGCAGCTCATCGGCAATATTGACAGCAGCCTGCAAGTATCCTCCGCCATTCTCCTGAAGGTCGAGTACAAGGTCTGTCATTCCCTGCTGCTTCAGCTTCTCCAAGGCTTCGCAGAATTCCTGATGGGTATTGGCACCAAAATTGCCAATTCGAATGTAGCCAATGCCTGGCCTCAGCATATAGGTAGCATCAACAGAGTGGACGGGTATCTTGTCACGAGTCACCTTAAAGGTCAATTGATCCTTGATACCTGTGCGAACCACGCCAAGCATCACAACGGTGCCCTTGGGACCACGCAGCCGACGCATAATCTCTTCTTTCGACATCTTGACACCAGCTATAGCCGTATCGTTGACTGTGACGATGCGGTCGCCAGCAATAATGCCAACCTTCTCTGACGGACCGTTGGTGACTGGCTGAATAACCATCAGCGTGTCGTCAATCATATTGAACTGCACGCCAATACCCTCAAAATTACCATTCAGCGGTTCGTTCATCTGTTTGACCTCCTTGGCATTGGAATAGGTGGAGTGAGGGTCAAGCTTTTCGAGCATGCCACGGATGGCATCTTCCACCAGTTTATTCTCGTCAACGGAATCTACATAAAGGTTGACGGTAGCATATTCTGCTATTTGTAACTTTCGCAGAGACTCAGGAACCTGAGCCTGTGCAGACAGGGAAAGCAGCGACAACATCGCTGCATACAGTACTTTTTTCATTTCATTAATCATATTGGTCTTCTTCAGGGCGGTCTTCCTCAATGACGAGGTTGTCGATGATGAAGTTCTGGCGCTCCATAGTATTGTCGCCCATGTAGTAAGCTAATAATTTCTGTATTTGGTCGTTCTTATGCATAGTCACCTGCTCCAGACGAATGTCAGGACCTATAAAGCCGGCAAACTCCTCAGGTGAGATTTCTCCAAGACCCTTGAATCGGGTGATTTCCGGATCAGGACCTAAGTCGCTAATGGCCTTTTGGCGCTCTTCCTCGCTATAGCAGTAGCGTACGATGAAGTCGCTTTTGCCCTGTCCAGTCTTCTTACTATCCTCATCAGCCAGAACCTGCTTATTCTTAATCTTCGTACGACGGTTACGTACACGGAAAAGCGGAGTCTGCAAAACATAGAGGTGGCCTTTCTTGACGAGCTCAGGGAAGAACTTCAGGAAGAAGGTGATGAGCAGCAGGCGGATATGCATGCCGTCGACATCAGCATCGGTAGCTACTATCACCTTATTATAACGCAGGGTATCGAGACCTTCCTCAATGTCGAGAGCAGCCTGCAACAGGTTGAACTCCTCGTTCTCATATACCACCTTCTTAGTCAGCTTGAACGTATTCAGGGGTTTTCCTCTTAAGGAGAATACTGCCTGGGTATTCACATCGCGACTCTTGGTGATACTTCCGCTGGCTGAATCGCCCTCGGTAATGAAGATGCACGACTCCTCCTTGCGATCGTCCTTGGCATCGCTGAAGTGGATGCGGCAGTCACGCAACTTACGGTTATGAAGATTGGCTTTCTTGGCACGTTCACGAGCCAGTTTGGTGACTCCTGCCATCGCCTTGCGGTCGCGTTCGCTCTCCTTGATTTTGTTTTCAAGGACTTCAGCAACGTCAGTATGTATATGCAGATAGTTGTCAACCTCCTGCTTGATGAAGTCACCCACATACTTGTTGATGCTCACTCCATCGGGAGCCATCGTCAATGAGCCAAGCTTAATCTTTGTCTGACTCTCGAACATCGGCTCTTCCACGTTGATAGCAATGGCAGCCACGATACCAGTACGGATATCGCCATACTCATACTTGCCAAAGAACTCCTTGATGGTACGGGCTATATGCTCCTTGAAGGCACTCTGGTGAGTACCGCCCTGCGTAGTATGCTGTCCATTGACGAAGGAGTAATACTCCTCACCATACTGATTGGCATGAGTGAAAGCTATCTCAATGTCATCGCCCTGCAGATGAATAATCGGATAGAGAGCATCAGTAGTCATGCGGTCCTTCAGCAGGTCTTCCAAACCGTGACGCGAAATAATTCGTCGACCATTATACATGATGGTCAGTCCGGTATTCAGATAGGTATAGTTGCGAAGCATGTTCTCAACTATCTCGTCGTGGAACTTATAGTTGACAAACTTCGTAGCATCAGGCTCGAAATAGATATACGTTCCGTTTTCATCCTGCGAAGGCTCTGTAACGTCGCTCTTCAGCGTACCTTGTTCAAAGATAGCACGACGGACCTTTCCATCGCGGAAGCTGGCCACCTCGAAGTGTGAACTCAAAGCATTAACAGCCTTCACACCAACACCGTTCAGACCGATTGACTTCTTGAAAGCCTTAGAGTCGAACTTACCACTGGTATTGAGAATGCTGACTGACTCTATGAGCTTTCCCTGAGGAATGCCGCGGCCATAGTCACGTACGGAAATACGCAAGTTGTCCTCTACATTCACCTCAATGCGGTCGCCAGCTTTCATCTTGAACTCGTCGATGGAGTTGTCGAAGACCTCTTTCAGCAATACGTAGATACCGTCCTCGGCCGACGAACCATCGCCCAGACGGCCAATATACATACCAGGACGTAATCGGATATGCTCCAAACCTGTCAGCGTCTGGATATTCGCCTCGTCATAGTCGACACTTCCTTGCAACGACTGAACAGGCTGTTCTGTTTCTTGGGGGTTAGTTATTGGTTCTTCCATATTCTACTATTTTTTCTTGGGACGACGACGAGCCCAACCCTCTTCAGAGAAGTCAGGAATATCGCCCTTCAGTTGATGCGATGCCTTCTTCCTGTCTGGCACACGCTCCTGACGTTGTGGACGAGGCTTGCTTTGTGGACGTATTTCTTCAGCATCATTGCAACGCACCTGGCGACCCTTGAAGCGGATACCCGTCAGCTGCGTCATGACCTTGCGAGCATCACGCTCAGGCACTTCAAAGTATGAAATCGTGTCAAGCAGGTCAATGTGGCCTACCTCCTGGCGACCGCCAACATAACGATTTAACGTCTGCATCAGTACGCCAGGGAAGAAACCGTCCTTCTTGCCCAAATTGATAAAGAGTCGCTTAAATCCTTTCGAAGCCTTGTTTTGTAGTTTCTGACGATCTGTCTGCGGCTTCTTCTCATGCTTGTCGGCAACAGGTTTCTCAATCTCTGGTGCATCGGCATAATAAGCCAGGAACTTGCCAAACTCCAAAGACACAATCTTCTTAATGATTTCCTCCTTGTCGATGTATTCGAAGTAGCGGTTGATGTCGTTGATGAACGGAGCGATTTCCTCGTCATCCACGTCAGTCTTTACGATTTGATCCATCACCTTGTAAAGCTGCTTCTTGCAGATTTCCTCGGCATTGGGTATTTCTGCTTCCACAAACTTCTTGCCAATCTCCTTCTCAATATTACGTATCTTATGTTTCTCCTTCGAGTGAACAATGCTGATACTGGTACCCTTCTTGCCGGCACGACCCGTACGACCACTGCGATGGGTATAGTTCTCAATATCGTCAGGCAGGCCGAAGTTGATGACATGCGTCAAATCTTCGACATCCAAGCCACGTGCAGCCACATCGGTAGCTACAAGCAACTGAACGGTATGCTGACGGAACTTCTGCATCGTCAGGTCGCGTTGTTGCTGAGAAAGGTCACCATGCAGGGCCTCAGCATTGTAGCCATCGCGAATCAGCTTGTCGGCTACCTCTTGAGTCTCTAACTTCGTACGACAGAAGATGATGGCGAAAATCTTGGGGTAGTAGTCTACGATGCGCTTCAAGGCCAGGTACTTGTCCTTCGCCTGCACCATATAATAGATGTGGTTGACGTTTTCAGCTCCCTCATTACGGCTTCCGACGACAATGGTTTCATAATCCTTCAGGTACTGCTTGGCCACACGCTCCACCTCACGACTCATCGTAGCCGAGAACATCAGCGTGTTATGATCAGCAGAAAGCGATTCGAAAATCTCATTGATAGCCTCCGAGAAGCCCATGTTCAGCATCTCGTCAGCTTCGTCGAGCACAATGTTTGTAACATCCTCCAAATGGGCATAGCCACGATTCTTCAAGTCAATGAGTCGTCCAGGCGTAGCCACAATTACCTGAGCACCCTTCTTGAGGGTTCTCATCTGTGGCTCAATGGCAGCACCACCATAGACGGCTTCCACATGGATGTCGTCCATGTAGCGGCCAAAATCACGCAGATCGTCAGCTATCTGGAGACACAGTTCGCGTGTCGGCGACAGCACCAAAGCCTGTGTCTGACGCTGCTTACTATCCATTCGTTGCAACAAAGGAATACCAAATGCCGCTGTCTTACCCGTTCCAGTCTGTGCCAACGCTATCACATCACGTCGCTGCTGAAGCAAGTAAGGTATGACTGCCTCCTGTACAGGCATGGGCTGTACAAATCCCATCTCGTCTATGGCACGGCGTATCTCCTCGCTGATACCCAATTCTTCAAATGTCTTCATATTGCTTGCAAAGATACATTTTTTTTTCGACTTTATTTGCAAAAGAACAGAAAAAAGTTGAATTATCCAAAGAAAAGTCTTATCTTTGCGCCGTATGATAAGTGTAGACGAACTGTTTGGACGATGTGTGGAGCTGGCAACAAGTGAACCTTCGGCAGCCTCAAACCGCTTTATGCACGAAACATTGGTACTGTGCTGTGCTGGTGGTATGCAGTCATCAGAGATGGCTTTTGGCAATTTATTCTCACAAGTTGACTATCTGACGAAACGTTGCGGAATGACTAAAGGCCTCAGGGCTGCCGTTCAGCAGATGCGTCGCCATTCGAACCATACTGAAATACTAAGTCAAGAAGAGTGGATGCAGGATGTCAGAGCTTTGGCACAGTTTATATCTGCTGTCTTCAAAGCCGATATTCCTGACGCGCTGGTGAGGCTGATTCCACATCATGTTACCAGCACCAAGTTATTCCAGGCTGTGAATGCCAGCTATATCCGTTGCATTGTTACCAACTACGACGAACAAAACATTCTTGCCGATACAGTTGAAGGAGAGCCCATTGAAGTAGACTATACGAATCACGCGTACCTTATTAAGATACTGCGAAAAGGTATGCAACTGAATCTATTGGACAATCATGTTGACAAGTCAGCAACCGTCAGTCAGGTTACTCCTGGCCTCATCGTTGTGGAACCTGATTTCCTTCTTGACATCTCAAACATAGCCCGCTGTTTTCAGGGCAACTATGGACATCATCCCCTACTCTACACTACAGAGCGACTACGTCCTCGCGGCAATTCACAGGCAATGCTCTTAGGTAATTTTGCAGGTGCAGCACTCGACGACATCATTTGGGAGGACAACAACTATTCGTTGAGCAACACCATGAACACCTTCTTCCGCGAACAGGTGCTACAGTTTACTACTTGTGAAGACTTCAACAGTCGGCAGTTCATAGATGATGCACAGAAACAGTCGAATCACATCAAGGAAACTGTCAATCAGCTGTTCGATAAGGACTATGATCGTTCGAAGGCACTCTTAGAACCTTCATTTGTATGTGAACGCTTGGGAATACAGGGACGTGTAGACCTTATGACCAGCGACATGAGGCTGCTTGTGGAGCAAAAGTCAGGTAAGAACTATAACCTGGAACTTAATACTCAAGGTATCAAACACAAGGAAGAGCACTACGTACAGTTGCTATTATATTACGGTATTCTTCGCTATAACTTCGGACGATCCGATAATCAAGTGGACATCCGATTGCTTTATTCACGCTATCCTGCTGCCAAGGGACTGCTCTACGTTAACTTCTATCGTGAGTTGTTTCATGAGGCCATTCGTCTGCGCAACCAGATAGTTGCTACAGAACTGCTAATAGCCCGTGAGGGTTTTGGACGGATACTACCCCTACTCCGTACTGACGTCGTATTCAAAGGTGTAGAGCGCGACGGCTATTTCCACCGTTATGTGGAACCATCACTCTCTACCCTCAACGCTCAACTCACAATTCTCAATCCCACCGAACGTGCCTACTACGAACGGATGCTAACCTTCATCTATCGCGAACAGCTGCTTCAAAAGGAGGGACGACAGGAGGGTCAAGGCGGTGCTGTAAGCGATTTATGGAATATGCCATTGACTGAGAAACTAGAAACAGGCAATATCATACTCAACGGACAGCTGTCAGCTACCCTGAACTTTCGTCGAGGTGATATGGTTTACGTCTATAATTATGATAAGGAACCTGACGTAAGGAGCGCTATATTATATAAAGGTACGATAGAAAGTATCAGCAGTAAAAGCATAAAGGTCAGATATAATGACAAGCAACAGGGTTTTGATCCCATGAGTCAGGACAAGTGGGCCATCGAGCACGCCGCCAGTGATATGAATACCACAAGTGCCATCAAGAGCCTTCACCAGTTCATTACCTCAAATGATAGAAAGCGTGCGTTGCTATTAGGTGGAAGAAAGCCTGAGGCTGATACATCACTCCGTCTTTCACGTTCATACCATCCTGACTATGACGACGTATTGCTGAGAGCCAAACAGAGCCGTGACTATTTCCTGCTTATTGGTCCTCCAGGAACAGGTAAGACATCGATGGCCCTGCGATTTATGGTAGAGGAAGCAGAGGGTGATTTGCTGCTAATGAGCTATACCAACCGTGCTGTTGACGAGATATGTGCCATGCTCGACGATGCAGGTCGCGACTATCTGCGTATAGGAAACGAGACTTCGTGTGACCCTCGTTTCAAGAGTCATTTGCTGGAAAACAAACTTAGTGAAAATGCCAAGCTCGACGACATCAGGCAATACATGGAAACAGTTTCCATCGTAGTAGGTACCACCTCTATGCTACAGGCCCGACCTTTCATTTTCCAACTGAAAAACTTCACGCTCTGTATCGTTGACGAAGCATCCCAGATACTTGAACCAGGCCTCGTAGGTCTGCTCATTAGTGACAGCATTAAGCGATTCATACTCATTGGAGATCACAAACAGCTGCCTGCCGTTGTACAGCAGAGTGAAGAAGAGTCACTTGTTGATCATCCATTACTAACTGCTATTGGTATTACTAATTGTAGACAATCGCTGTTCGAACGCTTATTGCATTGGGAACGGCATTGTCAGCGTAGTCAGTTTATAGGTATTTTGCGCAAGCAAGGTCGCATGCATCCTGATATTGCTGCCTTTCCTAATCTCATGTTCTATCCCAATGAACATCTGGAACCTGTACCTTTAAAGCATCAGACAGATACCTCACTTCATTATGACTTAGAGTCAAATGATGTTGTCGACGATTTGTTGAAGCAAAATCGATTACTGTTTATCCATTCCGAAAACCCTCAACAAAACGGAATAACCGAAGATACCAATTTCTCTGATAAGACAAATCCAGCAGAGGCCCGTATTGTAGCTGATCTGCTCTATCGAATACATCGTTTTTATGGTGATAGCTTCAACCCAGATAAAACCGTAGGCGTCATTGTACCATATCGTAATCAAATAGCAATGATTCGACAGGAAATAGAAAAGCTGAAGCTACATCAGTTAGAACAAATATCTATTGATACGGTTGAACGGTATCAAGGTTCACAACGTGATGTCATCATCTATTCGTTTACTGTCAGCAGACCTTATCAACTTGATTTCCTGACTTCCAACTGTTTTATTGAAGAAGGTCGCACGATAGACCGTAAGCTAAATGTAGCTATTACTCGTGCCAGAAAGCAGCTTATAATGACAGGCAATGCTACGCTACTTTGTCGTAATGCTATATTCAAGCAATTGATTGCTTCCACCAAATATGTGGATAACTATGAAAAACGTTGTGGATAAGTATGTGGATAACGGTGGAATAAATAGTGGATTTTACAATGTATTTCTTTTCAATGAGGATATCCACGTACTAATTTACGTGTTTTTCTTAAGTTTTCCACGATTTTTTGATAGAAAAAGATATAAACTTATTAAATTTGCACCGAAAATGGAATTTGTGGATAAATACTGAAGCGTTCGACAAGTCAGTAAGTTAGTATTCACAATAGGTGTGATAACTACAATCTCACGGGTGGATAAACTATCTGGCAAGCTATTTAACGAAAAGATTTAAACTTATGAACGCCGTATCATCCTTATCATTTCATTTTTTAAAAAAAAAGAAAAAGAAAAAAAGAAGATAATAATATGATGTTGAAAAAGAAGTGGACAGAACAAGGTTTTATTGATGAACCTGCTAACGAGAATATTGACCTGAAGGCTGAAATACGCAGAATGTGTAAGGAGAAGAATGCTATTATTCTGGCACACTATTATACAATAGGTGATATTCAGGATGTGGCTGACTTTGTTGGCGACTCTTTAGCCTTAGCTCGTAAGGCAGCAGAGACAGACGCTCAGATGATGGTGATGTGTGGTGTTCACTTTATGGCTGAGACCTGTAAGCTATTATCACCTGAAAAGAAAGTGCTATGTCCTGACCTTAATGCTGGCTGTTCATTGGCTGATTCTTGTAGGGCAGAAGACTTGAAGAAATTCAAGGATGAGCATCCTGGCTATCAAGTTATCAGCTATGTCAACACAACAGCTGCTGTTAAGGCTTTAACTGATGTGGTAGTTACTTCGGGTAATGCCAAGAAGGTGGTTGATCAGTTGCCTGAGGATGGAAAGTTTATTTTTGGACCTGACTATAATTTAGGCAACTATATTAATGAGGTAACAGGTCGTGAGATGTTGCTTTGGAATGGAGGCTGTCATGTGCATGAGCGTTTCTCAGCCACTAAGATTGTAGAACTGAAGAAGCAATATCCTGATGCAGTAGTGATGGCTCATTTGGAGTGTAAAGGGCCTGTATTGGCATTGGCAGATGTAAAGGGCAGTACGGCAACGATGCTGCAGTTTGCGCAGCAGAACTGCGCAACACAGTTTATTGTGGCTACAGAGGCTGGTATTTTGCACGAGATGCAGCGAACGTGTCCTGATAAGGAGTTTATACCCGTTCCACCAGAAATCTCTGAGAGCGGCCTGGAATGCAGCTGTAACGAGTGTCAGTATATGAAGATGAATACGCTATTGAAGGTTTACAATACGTTGAAGTATGAATGGCCACAGATTGAAGTAGATCCAGAAATAGCCAAAGAGGCCGTGAAACCTATTGAGCGGATGCTGGAATTGAGCTGATTATCTTACGATAGCTATTTTACAGACGGTACCTTTATCTCCGCTGCTTGTTGCTGTGACTACCATATAGATGCCGGAAGCCACACGGTTGCCGCTTTTGTCATTACCATCCCAAGTGAAGGTACCTCCATTGGAGCGTCCTTCAGCTATCAGTTTTCCTGATGGTGAGAGTATCTTCACGTCAGCATTCAATGTTAATCCTACAATGGTAATCAAGCCTGTATATTCAGGAGTAACAGGATTAGGATATGCATAGACATTGTCTTTATCCATTTCAGTAACTGCCTCTGTAGCATCTGTCTGATATGAGCAGAGACCATTGTCTGTGCCAATATATATTTCTCCTGAACTTTGGTCAATAGCCAACGACTCAATATTGTCGGATAGGAGCTTACTGTTTTCAGTAGTGAAGTGGGCTATTTGCTGCATATTGTCTGCTGAAATCAGATACAGGCCATTACCATTGGTACCTATCCATTTACGATTTGCTCCGTCAATAGCAATAGCTGTGATATCAACACCATCCAACAGATAGTCAGCAAAGTCAGAACCATCATTGCGTGGTACTTTTACCTGAGTAAAACCTAACTTATTGTCGGCTTGCTGTTCAGGTGTGTACATAAACAAACCTTGGTCTGTTCCTACCCATATATTGCCTTGAAGGTCCTCTATTACAGCACGATAATAATAGAGGGTTATGTTTTTATCATCTTGGTTAACGTGGCGGTCATAGCGTACAAACTGTTCATTCCTTGGGTCTATGCGTAGCAGACAAGGATGGGCATGATGATCATTAACATACCAGATATATCCGTTGTTATCAAGAATCGGATGACGCAGGATAGTCAGTATCTTCTTATCACTTTTCAATGCATCATCGTTGTATGTTTTCCAGTTACCTGAGGCAGGATTATAACTTAATACATTATCCTTCTGCGTTGACTCTGAGCTGCATGTTATCCATAACGTACCATCATTATCAAAGATAAGACCATCCACACGAACATAGTCAACATAGCTGTTGGGATTTTGTTCTGGGTTAAGTGCTGAAACAAGCGGACTATTGTCGGCTGTATGGTTTTTTACTAACTCACCATCCAAGAACTCATAGAGACCAGTACCGCAAGTGCTCATAAAGAAGTGTTTCGCATTTGCAGGGTCGTAGACGATACTGGTTGCATCTTCAAATGTATGACCATTAAAAGGTTTCACGTCACTAATGACATTCCATTCCTGGGTACTCTTATCGAATATCTGAGCACAGCCAGGACGATTGAAATTACCGCCGTCTCGCCATCCACCTCCTACTGAATAGAGTTTCCCACCATTAAAGTACATGTGGTTGAAGTAGTTGTATAGTGGCCCGTCAGTCTTTAGAGTTTGTATGGTTGGCAGATAGTCATCCCATGCGCTATTATCATCATCGAACACACTTTGGGAAACATCAGTTGTGACGGTCCAGTTGTGTGGGTCTTGAAGGTTGTTAGTAGTGAGGGATGCAAGTATATTGCCATTTTCAGTTTTGATATAAATGTTTTGTCCGCTAATGGCTATGTCTACAATATTTTGATTCAGAATGTATGACTCACTAATCTCCATACGTTCCATATTAATCTTAACAGCACCAAAGCCAGTAGCTAAGTAAGCGTTTGCTTCATGGATATAGATGTTGTTAATGGTCTTGTCTTCTGTCATAGCCTTACGGTAGAGGGCAGAGACGTTGTTGATATTACCATTAAGATCAATGAGGTCGATGTTGGAGTTTGCGTAAACGGCAATGAGGCGCTTGACCTTCTTGTTCCAGGCAATATGGGTGATATAGGTGTCGCTGAGTCCTGACAGTTTATCAAAGGTAGAGATAGAGTGATCTGTCAGATTGTATTGGTATAATGAGTTTGAAGCTCGTACAAACAGTAAGTTATCAGCTTTCACAATCTGTTGTGGCTCATGGTAGGACATATAGGTACGCCACGTGCCAACTTGCGCCAACAGAATGGAACATTGCAGGAGAATGAAAGTGATGAGTGCGACTCTTCTTATCATGATTACTTCTTTAATAAATATTCCGCAAACTTGCGAGTGGCCCGAGCTCGATGACTGATTTGGTTCTTGATGTCGAGTCCTAACTCTGCAAAGGTTTGGTCGTAGCCGTCGGGTTGGAATATGGGATCATAGCCGAAGCCCTCCCCTCCCCTACGTTCGCGAATGATCTGTCCGTTGACGATACCCTCGAACTCATGGACCTCTCCTTGTTGTATTAACGCAATAACAGTACGGAATCTTGCGCTACGATTGTTATTTTCTCCTAATTCGTTGAGAAGTTTGGTCATATTGGCTTCAGAGTCGTGGCCATCGCCGGCATAACGGGCCGAATATACGCCTGGGGCACCGTTCAGGGCATCGACCTCTAAGCTTGTGTCATCGGCAAAGCAGTCGATGTGGTAATGGTCGTAGACGTACTGGGCCTTTTGCAGGGCATTCTCTTCAAGGGTAGAGCCTGTTTCTGGGATATCGACGTTGCAGCCAATATCGTTCAAGGAAAGTACCTCTACCCTACCCCCAAGTATTTGTCGGATTTCACTCAGCTTATGCTGGTTGTTGGTTGCAAATACTATCTTCATCTTCTTAACTTCTTTAACTTCTCTAACTTCTTAACTTCTTTATTCCTTCTTCACCTTCACTTTCATTTCGTCGAATCCTTCGCCATAGACGCCGATGACGGCACTTTGTGAGACAAAGGCATTAGGGTCGATCATCTTGATAAGGCGGAAAATATAGGTAGACTCACTCTTTCGTGCTAACAAACAGATAATCTTGCGTTCCTGACCTGTATACCAGCCGTGTCCATCGGATTGGCGACGACGGTTCATGACGTAGTCAAGCATGAAGTTCTCAATGACTATGGTGCAGAATCCAAACACAATCTTATGGATGCGTTCAATCACGTTGCCAAACTGTGGGATAAACAGACAGGAACCAATAATCACAAGGTCAAGAAATATCAAAACGGTTCCCAACGATATATTGCGGAACTTATTGACGGAGGCAGCAATAATGTCTACTCCACCAGTTGAACCGTTATTCAGGAACACGATGGCCAAAGCTGAACCTGTCATCATACAGCCGATAACCAGCGACATGAAATTCTGCCCTTCTCCTAATATCCTCACGAAATTGCCTGCATCGTCCTTGGGAATAATCTCCTGTGCCAATCCTAAAAGGAAGGTTAGCATGAAGATGGCGTAGATGGTCTTCGTGAGGAACTTCCAGCCAAGAATCTTCAGGCCTACAATCAGCAGCACACTATTAATTAAGAGATAGGTATAGCTGATGGGGAAGTGTGTGGTATAGAAGATGATAGCACCAATACCGGCTACTCCGCCTGTCACGATTTCATACGGCATCAGGAACACCGTGAAGCCGAATGTATACAATAAGAGGCCGAGGGTTATGCCGACATAATCCCCGACCTCTTTGAGTATTAGCTTATGATCTATTGTCATTTATTTCTTCAGCACGATATTCACCATACGCTTAGGGACGATGATAACCTTTGCTACCTGGAAGCCTTCGAGGTACTTCTTGGCACGCTCGTCAGAGAGCACAGCCTCCTCGATGGTCTTGTTGTCGGCATCAGCGGCAAACTGCATCTCGAAGCGGGCCTTACCATTGAAGGCTATACCTAACTTCACCTGGCTCTCTACTAAGTACTCTTCGTTCCATGTGGGCCATTGAGCATCGCAGACGCTGCCTTCGCCGCCCATCATCTCCCAAAGCTCCTCAGCAATATGGGGAGCAAACGGAGCAATCAGCACCACGAGGGTCTTCAGCATTTCCTTGTTTTTGCACTTCTGCTGCGACAGTTCGTTGACGCAAATCATGAAGGCAGAAATGGAAGTGTTGTAGCTGAAGGTCTCGATATCCTGGCTTACCTTCTTGATGAGCTTGTGTACGCTCTTCAGGTTCTCAGGCGTAGCCGTTTCGTTTGCTGCGACTGAGTCGCAGCCTACTGAACAGAGGTTCCAGAACTTCTTCAGGAAGCGGTGGCAGCCGTCGATGCCGTTGGTGTCCCAAGGCTTCGACTGCTCTACAGGACCCAAGAACATCTCATAGAGACGCAGGGTGTCGGCACCATACTTCTCGACAATCATATCGGGGTTGACCACGTTGAACATCGACTTCGACATCTTTTCGATGGCCCAGCCGCACTTGTACTGTCCGTTCTCAAGAATGAACTCGGCGTTGTTGTATTCAGGGCGCCAAGCCTTGAAGGCCTCGATGTCGAGCACGTCGGCACTAACGATATTCACGTCGACGTGGATAGGCGTTGTGGTATACTTGTCCTTCAGGCCTACGCTGACGAACTTACCCTTGTCGGCCCCTTCGTCCTCGATACGGTACACGAAGTTGGAGCGACCCTGAATCATACCCTGGTTAACGAGCTTCTTGAAGGGCTCGTCCTCACAAGAGTAGCCAGAGTCATAAAGGAACTTGTTCCAGAAGCGGCTGTAGATTAGGTGACCAGTAGCGTGCTCCGTACCACCTACATAGAGGTCAACGTTGCGCCAGTACTCGTCGATATCCTTATTGACAAGAGCCTTCTCGTTCTTCGGATCCATATAGCGGAGATAGTAAGCTGAAGAACCAGCGAAGCCAGGCATCGTGTTCAGCTCCAAGGGGAAGACGGTCTTATTGTCGATAAGCGACTTATCGACCACCGTATCGGTCTTGGTGTCCCAAGCCCACTTCTTGGCACGTCCCAATGGGGGCTCGCCCGTCTCCGTAGGCTGGTACTTGTCAATCTCAGGAAGCTCCAAAGGCAGGCACTCCTTGGGAATCATATAAGGCATATCGTCCTTGTAGTAGACAGGGAACGGTTCGCCCCAATAGCGCTGGCGACTGAAGATAGCATCGCGCAAACGGTAGTTCACCTTTACACGTCCAAGACCCTGCTCCGTTACAAACTTCTTCGTAGCGGCAATAGCTTCTTTGACGGTCAGACCGTTAAGGCTGAACTTCGAGCTGGCAGAGTTGCACATGATACCCTCCTTAGCATCGTAGCTCTCCTCAGAGACGTCAGCTCCCTCAATCAGCGGAATAATCGGCAGGTTGAAGTGCTTAGCGAAGGCGTAGTCACGACTATCGTGAGCAGGCACAGCCATAATGGCACCAGTACCATAGCCAGCCAGCACGTATTCGGCAATCCAGATGGGGATCTTTTCGTCAGTAAACGGATTAATGGCATAGCTACCTGAGAATACGCCCGTCACCTTGTGGTCCATCTGACGATCACGCTCTGTGCGCTTCTTCACGTAGTCAAGGTACTTTTCTACCTCAGCCTTCTGCTCAGGAGTCGTCAGCTCGGCTACGAGGTCAGACTCAGGTGCCAACACCATAAACGTTACACCAAACATAGTGTCGGCACGAGTCGTAAAGATGGTGAAGTGCTTGTCGCTGTCAGCCACGTTGAACTCTACTTCTGTACCCTCTGAGCGACCAATCCAGTTGCGCTGGGTTTCCTTCAAGGAGTCTGTCCAATCGATTTTCTCCAAGCCGTCGAGCAGACGCTGAGCGTAAGCACTTACTCTGAGGCACCATTGGCGCATCTTCTTCTGCACCACAGGATAGCCGCCACGAACGCTGACGCCATCGACCACCTCGTCGTTAGCCAATACGGTTCCAAGCTTCGGACACCAGTTAACCATCGTGTCTGCCAAGTAGGCAATACGGTAGTTCATCAGCACCTCCTGCTTCTTCTTCTCCGAGAAGCTGTGCCAGTCGGCAGCCGTAAAGTTCAGTTCCTCAGTACCCAGCGCGTTGCAGTTCTCAGTACCCATCAGCTCGAAGTGCTCAATCAGCTTGATGGTAGGCTGAGCCTTGTGCGAGGCTGTGCTATAGTAGCTCTTGAACATGCGCTGGAAAGCCCATTGCGTCCACTTATAATAGATAGGGTCGCAGGTGCGGACCTCGCGCTCCCAATCGAAGCAGAAACCAATCTTATCCAACTGCGAACGATAGCGGTCGATGTTCTCGAACGTGGTCTTCTCAGGATGCTGACCTGTCTGGATGGCATACTGCTCGGCAGGCAGTCCGTAGGCATCGTAGCCCATCGGGTTCAGCACGTTAAAGCCCTGCTGACGCTTGTAGCGGGCATAGATATCGCTGGCAATATAACCTAAGGGATGTCCTACGTGCAAACCTGCTCCTGATGGGTAAGGAAACATGTTCAGCACATAGAACTTCTTCTTGTTTTTGTCCTCTACTACGCGATAGGTCTTCTGATCCACCCATCGCTTCTGCCATTTCTTCTCAATTTCTCTGAAATTGTAATCCATTGTATCTTTGTTGTTTATTGATTTTCAATCCTTGAAGGGTTAAGCGGGTGCAAAGATACAACTAATTTTTTGAATTATCGTTCATTTTGTTTACTTTTTATGTTCTACATAAAAATCAAACCCCAAGAACGATGGATGGTTTTGTGTTAAACGAAAAGAAATTTGTTGACAAATGGAGGCCTGAGAATTCAATATTTGCGAATCAAAGAGCCCAGGTTAGCGTATAGCGAAAATATGGGCTTTTTGTAACCCGCTGACATATAATGGCTTGTGAAATGAACCCTGTTTCGGATGCCGATTTTACCCCTTAAAAGCCCTGTTTTTGCCACTCAATTGGCCTTACTAACTCACCCTTTTGACCAGACTAAGTGGCATAGTTAGTCTGGCTAACTCTATCTTTTACTCCGACTAAACCTATTTCATGCTCCAAACAACCCATTTTGAGCCTCTCAGGAAATCTATTTGACCTTCACGGGAAGTGTTAAATATAGACCATTTTTCCTTACAATTTCACAGTCTTCTGAAATGTAAACAATCTTTTTAACCTTCTATAACCAAAAGACAGAAGAAATGGTTCTTTCGTTTCCACAAAAAATTGTAACTTTGCGCTCGATAAGAAAAAGGAACTTTTATTATTATGGCTCGTAAGGTTAGAACGATAGAAATGCAGCGACTCACGATAGAAGAATTTCGTGAGGCAGAGAAACTGCCGTTGGTGGTAGTGCTCGACGACGTGAGGTCAATGCACAACGTGGGAAGTGTTTTTCGTACTGGCGATGCGTTTCGAATCGAAGGTGTCTGCCTTTGCGGCATAACGTCGACCCCACCCTCAGCCGAGATTCATAAGACGGCATTAGGTGCCGAGGATAGCGTGCGTTGGGAGTATTTCCCAACGGCAACTGCCGCTGTAGAGCATCTGCACAAGGAAGGCTATACGGTATATAGCGTGGAACAGGTGGAACACTCTACGAAGCTCCAGCGCTTTCAGGCAGAGAAGGGTCGCAAGTATGCCGTTGTATTAGGCAACGAAGTAAAAGGTGTCCACCAGGAAGTAGTGGACACCTCTGATGGTTGTCTTGAGATACCTCAGTTGGGGACAAAGCATTCTATGAATGTCTCAGTAACTGCAGGAATCGTGATTTACAAATTTGCGGAGCAATTGATACTTAAGTAAACTACTCTTCTGAGAATTCATCCTTGCCAACGCCGCAGATTGGGCAAACCCAATCCTCAGGAATGTCTTCGAAAGCGGTGCCTGGCTCGATGCCGTTGTCAGGGTCTCCTACTTCAGGATCGTATACGTAGCCGCATACGTCGCATACATACTTTTTCATAAGCTTGTTGTTGTTTGAGGGTTAATAATTTGTTCTATTCTCTCTATAATCCGTTCAGGTTTAATCATGTTCATACAAGCCAAGTCACCACGACGACAGGGACGTTTGCCATAAATGCTGCAGGGGCGGCAGTCGAGGTCTACTTGTATGGCATTTTCTGGTGGCTGGTGCCAGCCCATGAATCCTCCGTAAGGATGGGTGGCTCCCCAAACGCTGACCACAGGGGTAGCTGTCAGCGAGGCCATGTGCATGTTTGAAGAGTCCATCGACAGCATGACGTCGAGATGACTCATGAGGACGAGCTCCTGATACATGTTTTCCAAATGCTGGCTGACATAGACACAATGAGGTATTTCCTGGCACCAGGCGGTAAACAGTTTGTCCTCCACTCGTCCTTTTCCAAAGAGGAAGATGCGGGCTTTAGGATGAAGTTGCAGCAGTTCCTCAACGATTTGGCGGGTGCGGTCTGTAGGGTAGCATTTGCCAGGATGAGCGGCAGTAGGTGCTACGCCTATCCATTGCTCAAAGTTTTTCTTAGGGCCAATGATGGCGGGCAGCAGATTCAGGTTGCCTCCCTCGGGTGGGAATAGTGACGTGAACTCGATTTTAATAGGATAGCCTAAGCGAGCTAACACGTCGGCATAGTTCTCGAAGGGGGTGCGCAGCTGCTTGCGTACCTTATTCTTATAAGAGACCAACTTGCGGCGATCGTGGCGATGCTTGTTGATATGCTCTACTCGATAGCGACCCATATTGAAACGAAGGCGGAGGTATTCAGAGCGCAGCACGTTATGTAAGTCGGCAATCTTGGTGAATTGCTTGGCTGTCAGACGACGATAGAGGGCGTTGAGTCCCTTCACTCCCCTGTATTCGCCTTTGATGTCGGCCTCCATGAAGTCTACATTGGGAGCCAGATCATAGAAGAAAGCTCTGGCGAATTTGCGGCTAAGTACCGTAATACGGATATTTGGGTATTGCTTAGCCAAGGAGTAGACAACGGGAACCACCATTGCCACATCGCCCATAGCCGAGAAGCGTATGATAAGTATATGCTCCTTTTTCACTTCCTATCCTTATTATTACTTACTTCTTTGCTCCTTCACCCTTATTCTGATAGAGAATGGGGTTGGTAGAAGGATCGTTGTACATCTTCATCTGGCGGTATACCTTCATATAGATACGACCTGAGGCAATGTCGTCCAATAACTGGTCGATGGCAGTTGAAAGGTCTACCTGCTGTTCCAGAAGCACGTCAAGCTTAGCTTGACAGAGCTGACGATGTGCCTCAGTAGCATCCTTTCGTGCTGTCTGTTCCTTCATGTGATAAATCTTGAGTGCCAGAATACTCAGACGGTCAACGGCCCAAGCCGGACTTTCAGTATTGAGACGGGCATCGGGAAGGGGCTTTACCTCGCTGTACGTCTGACGGAAATAGGAGTCTATCTGCTCCACCAGGTCCGTACGGTCTTGGTTCGAATGGTCTATGCGACGCTTCAGAGCCAAAGCCTCAATGGGGTCAATGTCAGGGTCACGTATGATGTCCTCATAGTGCCATTGTACGGTATCAATCCAACATTTCAGGTAAAGCTCATACTCTATCGAACCTCTTTCATAAGGGTTCCTAATGGGCGTGTCTACATTGTCGGTCAGGTGATAGTCGGAAATCGCCTGATTAAATATCTTATTGGCTTGTTTTGTAAATGACATTGTGTATGTAATTTTATATTTGGCTACAAAGCTACAGAAAGTTTTCCACATCTGCAACAAAAAAGCAAGTTTTTCATTTTAATTTGCAAATTAAGGGTAAAAATTACACGAAAAAGCTCAAATTTATGCACAAACACCCCATTTGTGTGCAATGTCCATTCACTTTTTCCTCAAAAAATTTGCGTAACTGACGGAAAATGTGTTACTTTGCACCCGCAAACGAAAAAAGAAAGAAAAATTTTCAAGATAGCAAATAGTTATTAACATTTTAAAGTATTAAAAATTATGTCAGAAATTGAAAGCAAAGTTAAGGCAATTATTGTAGACAAACTGGGTGTTGACGAGGCTGAAGTAAAGCCCGAAGCAAGTTTCACAAACGATCTCGGTGCTGATTCACTTGACACCGTTGAGCTCATCATGGAGTTCGAGAAGGAGTTTGGCATTTCAATTCCCGATGATAAAGCTGAGAAGATTGGCACCGTTGGTGACGCCATCGCTTATATCGAAGAGAATTCAAAATAAAAAGTAACAGGCCCCCCCTACTGCCCCCGAGGGGGCTTCTTTAGTTTTATTGTCTATGGAAGCACCCTTGGGGGCAGTAGGGGGGGCTTATCAATTTATACTTATGGAATTAAAAAGAGTAGTTGTAACAGGTCTTGGTGCCGTTACGCCAGTTGGTAATACGCCTGAGGAGATGTGGAAGAATCTCTTGGCAGGTGTAAGTGGTGCTGCACCTATTACAAGTTTCGATACAACCCTGTTTAAGACCAAGTTCGCCTGCGAGGTGAAGAATCTGGATATTAACCAATATCTTGATCGTAAGGAAGCTCGCAAGATGGACCGTTATACTCAGTTGGCAATGATTGCTGCAAAGCAGGCCGTTGAGGACAGTTCAATGGACTTGGAAACAGAGGATAAGAATCGCATTGGTGTTGTGTTTGGCGTGGGTATTGGTGGTATCAAGACTTTTGAGGAAGAAGTCAAGTACTACGGCTTGCACGAGGCTGACGGTCCGAAGTTCAATCCTTTCTTCATTCCGAAGATGATTGCTGACATCGCTGCCGGTCAGATTTCGATTATGTACGGCTTCCACGGTCCCAACTATATTACCGCCTCTGCCTGTGCTTCTTCATCCAACGCTTTGGCTGACGCCTTCAACCTGATTCGTTTGGGTAAAGCCAACGCTATTGTGGCTGGTGGTGCCGAAGCAGCCATTTGTGCTACAGGTGTTGGTGGCTTCAATGCCATGCATGCATTGTCTACCCGCAACGATGAGCCCGAAAAGGCCAGCCGTCCGTTCAGCGCCAGCCGCGATGGTTTCATCATGGCTGAGGGTGCCGGCTGTCTCATCCTTGAGGAACTGGAGCACGCCAAGGCTCGTGGTGCTAAGATCTATGCAGAGATGATTGGTGCCGGCATGAGTGCCGATGCTCACCACATTACGGCTTCTCACCCTGAGGGTCTTGGTGCCAAGCTCGTGATGCAGAATGCCCTGGAAGATGCTCAGATAAAGCCCGAGGATATTGACTATATCAACGTTCACGGCACATCTACCCATGTGGGTGATATTTCTGAGGCCAAGGCCATCAAGGAGGTATTTGGTGATGCAGCCTTCAAGTTGAACATCTCGTCGACGAAGTCAATGACGGGTCACTTGCTGGGTGCTGCTGGTGCTGTTGAGGCTATGGTTACCGTGCTTGCCATCAAGAACGACATTGTGCCTCCCACCATCAACCACGAAGAGGGCGACGAAGATCCTGAGATTGATTACAACCTGAACTTCACCTTCAACAAAGCGCAGCAGCGCACCGTCCGTGCCGGACTCTCAAATACATTCGGCTTCGGAGGTCACAACGCTTGCGTCGTTTTCAAAAAGTATGAGGCTTAGGGATATTATTGACCGAATAAAGCTCCCTTTCCGTAAGGAGAAGGAGCTTTTTTCTTCTCTCTACAACGTGATGGGGTTCTACCCCCAGGACATCAGCTTTTATAAACAAGCGTTGATGCACAAGAGCGTAGGCCGCCGTAATGAGAAGGGCAAGCCCCTGAACAACGAACGGCTGGAGTTCTTGGGTGATGCTTTGCTGGATGCTGTAGTGGGTCATATTGTGTATGACCACTTTCCTGGAAAGCGTGAAGGGTTCTTGACCAACACCCGTTCAAAGTTGGTTAGCCGCGATACCTTGGGAAAGCTGGCAGAGGAGATGGGGCTGAAGCGGCTCATCCTTTCTGCAGGCCATAGCAACTCCCACAACAGCTATATGGCCGGCAACGCCTTTGAGGCGTTGGTAGGTGCCATCTATCTCGATCAGGGTTACGACGGCGTTATGCGGTTTATGAAGAAGCGCATTCTTGCCCGGCTTATTAATATAGATAAGGTGGCCTACAAGGAGGTGAACTTTAAGTCGAAGCTCTTGGAGTGGAGCCAGAAGAATCGTGTCCGCATGGAGTTCCGTATGCAGAAGCAGGAAACAGAAAAGGACAGCGGTTCGCCCGTTTTCAAGTTCCAGGTGTTTATGGAAGGTGTTGCTGGTGAGTCAGGCCAGGGCTATTCCAAGAAAGAGGCTCAGCAGCAGGCATCAGAGGCAACGCTGAAGCGCCTGAAGCGTGAACCACAGTTTATCGATGCTATCTTTACTGCCAAGAGCGAGCGTACTAAGATGGAGGAGATGCCGACCATGAGTGTGCCTGATACTGAGGTTCAGCAGGACTTTATTAATACTCAGGAGCCGTCTCAACCTGAAGCCGTCGAGGAAGTGAAGAAGCCAAAGCCTCGTAAGGCAACATTGTCGGAAGAGGCACAGTCTGAGATGGAAGAGTTTGACTTGAGCGACATTTCCGCTACACCTCAGGAAAAGACGCGTGAGCAGATTATAGCCGAGGCAGAGGCTGCTGCCTTTGAAAACCAATAAAAGCCGTTTCTTTTTGGATTCAGAATCTACGGGTGTACTCTCGGAGTGCAGCTATAAGTATGTTATTCTCCAAGGGTGTCTGAGCCGAAACTCGGAAGCAATGGTGGTCAAGTCCGTGGAAGTTGGAGGCATCGCGTATCAGGATGCCGTAGTTATTGATAAGCCATCGTTTGAGTTTCGCTGACGAACCGTGCTCCAGATATGCTAGCATGAAGTTGGTATCTGTATCCATCAGCATCAGCCCATCGGTGTTGTTGAGTTCATCGTGCAGGCGGGCTGCCTCTTGCAGATAGCCTTTCTTGTCAGGAATTACCTTCGTGTGGCTTTTAACCAGATACTTTCCTGCCTCAATAGCCAGCGCATTGACGGTCCAAGGCTGGCGTAGCTGGCGCAGCCTATCGATAATGATGGGTGAAGCCGTGATGTAGCCTAACCGCAGGCCAGGTATACAGTACCTCTTTGTCATAGAGTGGATGAGTATCAGGTTGTGGCAATCCTGCATCTCACTTGGCTTGAGCATGTCTTTCATCGTGAGGTCTTCGTACGACTGGTCAACCACGAATGTATAGTTCTTCTGATCTCTGATGACGTGATTCATCAGGGGCTTCAGCATGACGTAGCCCGTAGGATTATTGGGATTACACAACCAGTAGAGCCGACGTTCTTCGGGAAGCACTTCCATATCGTCGTTGTCGTAGTAGGAAAGTAGGTGTCCGTGCATTCGGCAGGCATCGGCATACTCATTGAATGTGGGTTGAGGAATAACTGACGACCACCCTTTATAGAGCTGGGCTATTAGGTAGATGGCTTCTGTGGCGCCAGCTGTTACCATCACGCTATTTGGTTGAAGGCCTTCTTCTTCGGCAAGCATGACTTCCAACTCACGGGCTTCTGGTTCAGGATAGGCGCCGATCACGTCAAGGCGTGTGGCCAGATAGGTTTTTAGTACTGTCAGGTCAACAAAGCCTGGAAGGTTGGAACTAAAATCCATCTTTATTTTGTCGCCATAGCGATATGAGTCGTCTCCGTGTCCGAAAATCATGCAGTCTTGTCTATTCTTATAGTTAATGTGTGGCTATCGAAATGGATGCCCCGCTTTTCAACGAAACGTCCTAATAATCCTTGGTTGGCCAGCTCTTCTGGAGTACCGATGTGGAGTCCTTCTGAACGGTCCATCAGCCAGATGCAGTCGGCAATCTGTAGTGCCAGTTCCAAGTCGTGGGTAGAGAGAAAGATGGTTTTCCCGCCTTCTTGGCTGATGCGCCTGAGGAGCAACATCACTTCCACTTTGCTGGGAAAGTCGAGAAAGGCTGTTGGTTCGTCTAAATAGATGACAGGCGTCTGCTGTGCCAGAGCTTTGGCAATCATGACCTTCTGTCGTTCACCATCTGAGAGGGTATCCACTAAACGTTCTCTAAGCTCCGTTATTCCTACCTGTTCGAGGGCTTCATTCACGATGGCCCAGTCTTCTTTTGTGTTGGTGCCCCAGAAACCAGTATAGGGCGAGCGTCCCAAAGCCACTAGGTCAGCAACGGACATGTTTTTCACATCAGGCTTTTCTGTCAGCACAACACCAATGAGCCGACTCAGCTGCTGCGTTGTCAGTTCTTCTATATCATGCCCATCTAAATAGATGTTGCCGCCCAGTTTAGGTTGAAAGGCAGACAGGGTGCGTAGCAAGGTAGACTTGCCCACTCCGTTGGCACCTAACAGACATGTCAGCTCGCCTCGACGAATGGTGGCATTGATACCCGAGGCTACCGTCTTGACATTCTTCTTGCCACGATAGCCAATGCTTAGCTGGTGTAATTCAACGCTTTCCCTGTTCATAAGTCCTGTTTTGCGTGCAAATATACACATTTTCAGCGAAACAATGTTACAAAATGCGAAGAAATTGCTTCTTAAGCAAGAATTGTTTTGTTGTATGCCAGAAAATATGTATATTTGCACACACTTATACTAAAACTACAATGAAACGTAACCTTTTGACAATACTGCTCATCGTTTTGGCTTTTCATGTCAGCGCAGAGACTGATACCGAGCATGTCAGGCTGACAAATCTGCCTCATGTGTATATCAATACTTTTACGGGCAATTCTATTTCCAGTAAAAATGTGATGGTATATGCCCGTATGTGGTATGTTGATGAGAATGATTCTGTGGCGTTTTACGATTCACTTCAGATACGTGTGAGGGGTAACTCGACCGCAAGTTTGGCTAAAAAACCCTATAAGCTGAAGTTCAATGAAAAGGTGAAGCTACTGGGCAAGGGCTACGCCAAGACGAAGAAATGGACCATGCTGGCCAATCATGGCGACAAGACGCTGTTG
Source organism: uncultured Prevotellaceae bacterium (assembly GCA_902794405.1). Lineage (GTDB taxonomy): Bacteria > Bacteroidota > Bacteroidia > Bacteroidales > Bacteroidaceae > Prevotella. The sequence continues at coordinate 6,590 of CADBHI010000011.1, read as the reverse complement.
CGCAATGCCCTGACAAGCCTGATGGGAGAGCGTGCAGGCCTGAAGTTCAACCCGGCTGCCAAGTTTGTCGATCTGACTGTCAATAAAAGATATGTTGGTAACTACCAGATTTCCGATCAGGTTGATGTGCGCCCTCATCGGGTGAACATTGTGGAACAGGACTATCCGCTTACCGAAAAGAGCAACATTACCGGCGGCTACTTGCTTGAGGCCGATGGCTTTAAAGATTTTGAGAACTGGAAGACCGGATTCTACAGCGACTTCTGGTATGTTCCTCTCCGCATACATTATCCTGACGAGGACGAAATCGACAGTCGACAGCTTATCTATATCCGCGAATTCGTCAACGACTTTGAGCAGCGGCTGTTCTCTTCGAATTTCACTGACCCCCTTACTGGCTATCGTCCGCTTGTCGACTCCATTTCCCTTGCCAACTGGTATATCTGTACGGAAATCTGTGCAAACCCCGATGGCTTCTTCAGTACCTATTTCTATAAGGAGCAGGACGATAACAAGCTTTACTGGGGACCGCTCTGGGACTACGACATTGCCTACAACAACGACAATCGTAGTCGTGGCGGCACCAGTAATACTGAGCGCCAGCTGATGAAGGATTATGGCTATGGCGACTATGGCAGCGGTTGCCGTGCCTGGGTCGAAGAGATGTGGCGTGACCCCTGGTTCGCAAGGCTCATCAATCGTCGTTTCAATCAGCTGATCGACGACGGAATGGAAACCTACCTGAACCAGAAGCTCGACAGTCTGTGCCGGCTTATCGATGCCTCGCAGAAGTTGAACTTTGATCGCTGGGGCATTAGAACTTATGCCCTCCGCGAACGAATCCTTTATAATACCTACGGTGAGTATGTGGATTATGTGCGCACCTTCCTGAAGAACCATATCCCGTATCTGAAAAGAGCCTTTGCCGAAATGCTGCCCGATGCTCCCCCTATCGAGCCAGAGGAACGGATATCCGACTTCCAAGCCGACGGCAAGTCCTATTACACCATCGTCAACAACGGTTCAGGTACCTGCTTTGACGTGGATATGCAGACAGACGAGGTCTGTGGTTGGACACCTGACAAGAGCCGAGAGAGCCAACAATGGATTATCAAGACGTTGTCAAACGGATACCTCTTCATCGTCAATCGTGCTACAGGCAAAGCTTTGGCCGACCCCTCGCCAGTAGGAGCTACGGCCCAGACCGAAACGGGTGGTACCCTTTATACGGCCACTCCCGATTCTGCTGATACCCGTCAGCTTTGGGACTTCGTGCTTCAGGCCGATGGTGTCTACAACATCGTCAGCCGATGGAGCGAACATGCTGCCAATCTGCAACAGGGTAGTGCTGACGACGGAACGCCCATACTCAGCTATACTAGCGACGAGCGTAACAGCGTGTCGGCTAATCGTCTCTGGACGGTTGAAAAGACAGGAGATGCCATTGATACCGAGGTGAACGCCTTCACTCAGGACTATGCGCTGGCCTACGATCCCTATACAGGCCTCTTACACTTTGGAGCCGACAGTCCCCAGGAACTCACCTTCGCCGTTACCGTCTACAACTCCTCTGGTCGACAGGTAGCCACCTTCCGTGCTTGCGACGGTTTCAACCTCCTCTCCTACCCCACCGGTCTCTACATCATCAGCTGGAAGTACAACGGTCGCCAGCACTCGGTGAAGCTGCTCAAGGAATAAGCGACGCAGCCGTCTACTCAACTTTCGCAATAGACATTATATCCGGCAGAGCCAAAGTCCCATAAAGCGGTCGTATACAATATAACCTTCTGGAGTACGGTACACCAGATCTTTATCCGCAAGCACTTCAAGAGCCGACTTGACACTACTTGCTGTTGGCAAAGAATAGTGCTGAATGAAATCCATACTCTGTGGCTGCGAGACAACCCCCGCAAGGGCAATTGCCTTCAGAAGACTGAGCTGATTGTCAGTAAGAAAAGTGGTGAGCGTCTGATAGTGAGACGATAACGTATTGATTTGAAATAATATGGCATCTGACAATTGTGACTCTGTGTTTACATGCTTCTCCTGTTCATAAAGGCGATGCAGCACAGCTTGAAGATACCAGGTGTAACCATCAAAACGCTGATAGAGACTATGGAAAACCTCTTTGTCGATACTGCCTTTTTTTGCCTCGAAGAAGTTGTTGGCAAAGTCATAGTAGATTTCTTCGTGAAGAGGATTAAGCTCCATCAGTTGTGTGCTCTGATAAAAGGGTCTTTTAGGTGAACAAAACATCTCTGTCATCAGATGCTTTTTACTGCCAGAGAATATGAACCTGACATTATGCATAAATTGTATATAAGAGCGTAACAGCGCCTCAGTACCTGTTTCCGGATATTCTGTTATCTGCTGAAACTCGTCGATAGCCAGATATACTCTTTTATTCATATTTTCAAGATGCTCGAAAATGCTCTTCAGCGTATATTCTACCTGAACAGGAACCACGCTAACTGATACTGTTGGCATTCCTGTCAATAGGTCGGGAGTAATAGTGGGGCGCAGACCCTTGAAGAAATCAAGAACCTTCATCATAAAAGACTTCTCACGACTAAGTGCATCCTCTATGACAACCTTACTGATTGTTTCAACAAATTCAAGAAGATTGTTAGTAGAGAATATGTCGATATAGATGCAAATAATGTCAGATTCTTGCTCTTTAATACGGTAAAAAGCATGATTTATAAGGCCTGTTTTGCCAATTTTTCGTGGAGAAATCAGCGTGATATTGCGTCCATTTCGGAGAGCAGAAAGAACATTTTCCGTCTCTTCCAAGCGGTCACAGAAGTAGTCAGGACTCTCGTAACCCTGATAAACAAAGGGGTTTTCAAGTTTTCTTTTCTTTGACTTTGCCATTTTGTATGCTCTTTTTATTAACCCTTAGCGTTACACAAATCTCGTGACGAACTTTTCGTGACGAAACTTACGCGATGCAAAGATACGATATTTATCTTATACTTCCAAATGAACTCGAAACTTTTTTAAGCCAAAACGTAGTATTTCGTGTCCGTTCTGTCGGAGATAAATGTTCTTTTATAAGTGGCGACACCTTTCATCAAGCCCTGTAGTAGGCTCAGAAGGGAGGTCTGACGGGAGGTGTCACGGGAGGTCTGACGGGAGGTCTCGAAATTCTGAAACCCTTTGTACATAGGGGTTTCTGGCGATTGACGGGAGGTGTTGGCACTTTTTGCAAAAGCGTGCATAAAAACACGTCCAGATCCCCCCTTGGAGTTTGCCCGGAGTAAAAGGGTTGTTTAGTCGGAGTAAAAGGGTCATTTAATCCGACTAAATGTAAAATGGCAGGGAAAAATTGATGTCCCTGCCATTATGGTCTATATCTTCTTACCTCTCTTTATTTTATGACCCGTTCGCTGAGTAGGTCGAATAGCTCCTGTGGTTTCATATTGATGCCGCTAATGTTGATATATTCATCGGCACCGGAAAACAGCTTGGCAGCTATGCGTCCGAAAAAAGTAGGACTGTAAACTTTTTGTTTGTCTTTGTCTTTTTTGTAGTAGACAAGGATGTCCCTTTCAAATGGTAGCAGAATGTTGAACCGCGAAAGCTCAAAGTGATCCACCTCCGAAAAACGTACAGTATGATTGGGATAATTAGGCCGGCTTTGAACGAGACACTTGTCGTTGATGGTCAGATAGGGACGAAGCCTCACCTTCACTGTTTTATACAATACGAACAGGCCAATTAAGCCGAAGCACAAGCCAACCGCCATCTCTCCCGGTCCACCATTTCTGTTAATTGAGTCAACAATACTGACGGCAGTAAGTGTCAGACAAGCGATGGCTGCTAATAGGTTTTTCCAGACAATACGATAGATTCTGATGTCTTCCATACTCGAACTATTTCACTTTTGTGGCTACAAAGGTACGATAATTCTGCTTATCAACCAAATCTGGTGGTTCGCAATTGTTTGCAATCATGTCAATATTTACCATAAATGCTAGCAATGAAATTTTAGCCATATTTCTTTACAAACCATATTTATCTTCTATTTCCTCGAAATATTAACACCAACACAAATTATTTTTTTTCGGTAATTTTATTTTGGTAATTTGATAATAATTGCTATCTTTGCACACAAAATCAGATAGTTATGAGTATAAGTATCAATCCATTTATTGTATCAGGCAAAATACCAGAAGCCTATTTTTGTGATAGAATTGAGGAGTCAACAGATCTTCAGAAGTCACTTACTAACCAGTTAAATGTGGTTCTCACTTCTTCTCGTCGAATGGGTAAGACATCGCTTGTCGACTTTGTTTTCGACAAGCCTGTCATAAAAGATGATTACATTACAATTTCTGTTGATATCCTTCAGACGACGACCTTTCGTGAATTTATCTTCACTCTTGGTACTGCCGTTTTTGAAACTGTTGCAACAAGAAGCGATAAATGGCGTAAGATGTTTATTACCTTTTTAAAGTCTCTTAGTGGCAGTTTCGGCTATGATCCTGTTCAAAATACACCTACTTTCGATATTAGATTAGGAGATATCCAACAGCCGGAATATACGCTTCGTGAGATATTCCAGTATTTGGAATCAGTTGAGAAACGTTGTCTTGTTGTTATCGATGAGTTTCAGCAGATAATACGTTATCCTGAAAAGAATGTTGAGCAGATATTGCGTACTCAAATTCAGAAGTTGTCGAATGCCAATTTTGTGTTTTCTGGCAGTCGTAGAAGACTGATGGAAGAGATGTTCTTTTCGTCTAAGCGTCCATTTTATCAAAGTGCAAAGCCATTGAGGCTTGAGCCCATAGATGAGGATGTTTATTTTGATTTTGCATCTACCCATTTCCAAAAGGCAGGAAAAACTCTCAGTAAAGAAGCATTCACTTATGTCTATGATACTTTTTGGGGAGTAACCCTTTACGTTCAGCGTATGATGAAAGATGCTTATATTGAAACGCCTGAAGGTGAGGCCTGTGATGTAGATATGGTAAAAATACTTATTGATAATTATATCAAGGAGAACGACTCTCACCTGCGAGAGCAGTTGTCTTTTATCACAGAGGCACAAAAAGAACTTCTCTATGCCATTTATGTGGAAGGAGAGGTGCAAAGTATCACTTCTTCAGCTTTCAATAAGAAGCATCGTTTACGCTCACCCAGTTCCACTCAGTCAGCAGCCCTCAAGCTTTTGGAGTATGATCTGATAACGAGAAAAGAGAAAACCTATTCTCTTTCTGATCCGCTCCTGAGCCTTTGGCTGGACAGAAGAAAAAGGTAAGTGTGAGGTATATTATATGCCTGGACTAAATGGGCCACTTAGCCATACTAAATGGGCCACTTAGTAAGGGAAACTAACCTTTATAAGAAAAAAAATGCAAAATGGCTTGGTAGTCTGATAATAATGATGTATCTTTGCGGATTGAAATAAAATTATTACTAATCAAATAACTCTTTTTGAGATGAATAACGTACCTGTAATTAAGATTGGAATCGTGGCCGTGAGCCGCGACTGTTTCCCCGAGTCATTGGCTGTTAACCGCCGTAAGGCTGTGATTGCCAAGTATGTAGAGAAGTTCGGTAAGGATGGTATCTACGAGTGTCCTATTTGTATCGTTGAGAGTGAGATTCACGCTCAGCAGGCTTTGGAGGATGTGAAGAAGGCTGGTTGTAACGCCCTTTGCGTCTACTTAGGCAACTTTGGTCCTGAGATTTCTGAGACCATGATTGCTGATTGGTTCCTGGGTCCGACGATGTTCTGTGCTGCTGCTGAGGAGACTCAGAACGACCTGATCGATGGTCGTGGCGATGCTTACTGCGGTATGCTGAACGCCAGCCAGGCTCTGTCGCTGCGTAAGACTCGCGCTTACATTCCTGAGGAGCCCGTAGGTGATGCTGCTCAGTGCGCTGAGATGATTCACGAGTTCCTGCCTATCGCTCGTGCTATCGTTGGTCTGCAGAACCTGAAGATCATCAGCTTCGGCCCTCGTCCTAACAACTTCCTGGCTTGTAACGCTCCTATCCGTGCTCTGTATGACCTCGACGTTGAGATCGAGGAGAACTCAGAGCTCGACTTGCTTGAGGCCTTCCAGAAGCATCAGGGCGATCCTCGCATCGACGACGTTGTGAAGGATATGGCTGCTGAGCTCGGAACTGGTAACAAGATTCCTCATGTGCTGCCGAAGCTGGCTCAGTATGAGCTGACGCTGACAGACTGGATCGAGGGTCACAAGGGTTCTCGCCAGTTCGTGGCTATGGCCAACAAGTGCTGGCCTGCCTTCCAGACCATGTTCGGCTTCGTTCCCTGCTATGTGAACAGCCGTCTGACGAGTCGTGGTATTCCTGTAGCTTGCGAGGTTGATATCTATGGCGCTCTGTCTGAGTACATCGGAACTTGTATCTCTGAGGATGCTGTTACACTGCTCGACATCAACAACACCGTACCTACTGATATGTACGAGGAGAGCATCAAGGGCAAGAAGTTTGCTTGCGATACATACACAGAAAAGGAGATCTTCATGGGCTTCCACTGTGGTAACACCGCTTCTTCTAAGGTTTGCAACTGCCAGATGTGCTTCCAGCGCATTATGGCTCGCGCTCTGCCT
>CADBHI010000010.1 GCA_902794405.1 uncultured Prevotellaceae bacterium | reverse complement strand
TCCTGCCAATATCCCCTCTACCGGAGCGTTAGTCGGTCTTGCCGTCTCGTCGGATATGTCCCAGCTGTTGCCTGCATTTCCCGGTTCGGTAGGTGATATTGAGAAAGAGCCGGCTTGGGATGCGCTCTATCTCTATCATTTCACCTATCCATTCGAGGGAACGTTGAAGACAGGCTACTTCAGCCATTCCAAGGAGGTGCTTCTTGCCACTGACGAAGTGCGTACAGTACAGATACCACTGAACGAGTCGCTCAGTAAAATCAAGAGTGAATATGTGAGGGCAAATGTCACTGATGCGAACAATACGGGTCTGGCAGACAATCTCCACATCCGCTGGTTTGTCACCTATAAGGGCGAGGTTATTTCCAAGTCCGAGAACTATTTAGACCCGCTTACCTCAGGCGTAGGCCATCAAGTGAAGCCTGGCTATGGACTTTACTGGAACTCGAAGACTGGTACTACCAACCCGTTAACGTCTTCAAGTGCATTCAACAGTGAGGAAGCTATCAATTGGTTGAACCTCAACTTCACCAAACCTGCCGAAGGCCACTGGCATGACTATCGATGATACCTCTGATGCCAACGGACAGACTATGGACGGCACTACGCTGACCCATGAGCCCAACATCAACATGGTGTACTACTACAGCTTCTTCGTTGAGGAGCATTTCAGGTTCGTACACAGCAAGGGCGCTGCTGTTGAGGCTTATCCTGACCTGGAATACCTGGTTAAGGGGTCAACAGTGCAGCAATATGACTGGGACAATTCTACCAGTACCGTGGTGCCTGCAACCAGTGATACTCGTCAGGACGTTCATACGGTGATCTATGACATCTGAAATTGCCATTTGAGGCATACTTTGGAAATGGTAACGACTTGGAGCCCAATGCTTATATCCGCTGGTATGACTGGGAGTCGGACTTGGCGTCGGACAAACTGGCGATTGGCGTACCGGAAACTACTTGGCTGGAAGAACTGACTGACTACGATACGGGTAAAAGTCGCGGACTCTTTGCCTTGAATAGGGATTTGAACTGGAAGAAACCGACTCACTCCATGGTCGGCGTTACTTACGATCCGAGAGGCTTGACTGGTACACATGTGATAGCCTGCGATGTCAGTAGGTATTATGATGGTATTTACCGTGGCTCTTCTCCTGACACACGCCCAGGATTTGGCGGATTGAATCATCCCTATCTGTTGCACGAACCTACGCTTAGCATGCGCTACCTGTTCCGCATTCATCCGTCTACCAAAATAGCTGAGGCATTAGAGACTGGAACGACTACGTTTAGGGCTAAAGTACAAGATTTGGAAAACGGAGCACCCTACAAAACAGTTAAGGAAGAAATGTTCAGCAAATTCTATGAGGAAAATGGTCTCGTGGTGGTGTCGCTGAATGGCTCTTCCGGCAACTTCTCTTTGCGTGCCAATCTGTCGTCGCTGGACAATTATTTCACCAATAATGGTACTGTCCAGTGTGATCATATTACGTGGCGTGCCTATTTGGAAGATTCTCAGGGATTGTGGAGACGCGACGGGGCTATATTTACTAATGTTACAGACAGAATCAAACAGTTCAGCTTGGCTGATGTCAGTGGAAAATACATTTTACTAAGTGAGGCTCCTGATGATCAGGAACCAGAAAAGCAAGTTACTGCCGGACCGGGCATGCACTTCCATATTCTCGGCTGGGTTAGCGGAAGCGGTGATGAGCGGGCCGCCGTACACTATGAACTGGAATTTATTGATGCTCCTGCCCTTTTGGTGGATGATTTGAGCACATTAGAGTCTGACCCCACTATTGGAAAAGACGTGTTACATCGTCGCAAGGCTTATCTGGACAGCCACTACCTCTTTGGCGGATATGTGAACTTTGATGAATTCTTCGACGGGAGCAAATTGCGGAATCAGAACGAGAACCACACAACAAAGCCCCTGCCGTGGGCTGATGCGCAGTATGGTTTCTGCTATCCTCAGATTGACCAGTATCGTTTGGTGACTAATTCCGGCCTGACGCCCATGCATGGCGACTATATCCTGCTGAAGTCTGCCGGTGCAACTTATTCTAAGCACATGGATGCTTCGCAGCCTTATCAGTATTTCTTCTATCGTGATGCGTGGGGGGCAGGTCAGACGGAGATGTATGACTTTACCCATTTGTACGGAGACAAGACTTATGGAGGCTTCTTATACGTGGATGCTTCTGATGAGGCACGCACCATTGCAGCCTTGGACTTCGATGCAAAGCTTTGTTCAGGATCGGAGATATTCTTTACGGCTGCCATCTCTGATATAACCACTGGTGAAGGCGGTTCTATTGATCCTCAGCTGATGATTCATGTCTATGGTGTTGATGGTTCTGGCAATAAGACAGAAAAGCCCATCGTATCTTTCCTGAGCGGTTCCTTACGATCTGTCGCTTATGGTACCTTCCAATATTGTAAGTGGTATCAGTTGTATGGTCATGCTACCGTTCCAAGCAATTTCAATCTCTCTCAATATACGAAATATGCGGTGGATATTGACAACTTTAGTCTGAATACCAATGGTGCCGACTTCTGTGTCGATGAAATCAATTTCTACACCAGCACGGGTAAGGTGACGGTGAATATGAGTGGTGGCACGTGTGCCGATGAAGACATGACGTTCTCCGCTAACATGGACGTTGAGCATCTGGAGACGAAAATGATACTTACGGGACAAGAACAGCATATCTATTACCGCATATATGAGAAGACCAGTGAGGATTCCAACGGCCGTATATCAGGTATTCCATATTCTGACCCTTCTATCTATAATAATCCCGGTAAGAACTATGGTGATGTAACTATATATAAATATGTATTAAAAGACGACGGACACCTTGATGAGACAGAAACCGTTAAGAACAGCGGCTATTCAGAAGATGCGAAAGGAGTGCTCTATTTTAATCTGTTGAAAAACCAAGTGCTTAACCTGGAGCAGGGTAAGGCATATTTCTTAGCCTTGACATCTGATTTGAATTATCCTAATCCTGGAAACGAAGAAACGGGTTGGGCAGATCCCAATGAGCCGTGTGATGTCTACAGTAATTTCTTCATCCCTCGAGTGAAATATGTGCATTTCCTTACCATAGACGATGAGAATGAGGTGGCCAGCCAAATCATTGAGGGTGTGTGTGGTCAACCTTCTGAGGCACACAAAGAGTATATCATTCAGACCAACTATCCCGATGATGATTCGGCCACAGGCTTTAAGACGTTGCCCTATGGATATGCACCACAAACAGCAGAAGTGAAAAAACCTATACTTGCAGACGCGACCCTGCCTGAGGGCAGTGATCATTTAGAGGATGACCCTGACGGTGAGAATAGAGATCAAAACGGTGTACTCTTCGATTTCTTCGTTGGTTCGGAAACCGAATTGACAAGTAAATATGTTATAGGTGATAATACCTACAACAGGTCGCTACTACAAGCCGTGCAAGCATACCGAACTTTTGAAAGAGTGCATCCGCAATGGTGTAATGAATACAAAACAGAAATAGATGATAATTATGCAGGTTGGGCAGCGGACGATTATGCAATCCTGCAGGATGCTATTTCAAAAGGGAAGTTATTATTAAGGGGTTTGAGACGCAAACATTCATGGCTCTGCCCGTGAAGAAGAACTATGTGTTTGACAATGTGCCTTATGTGCTCTGTAACTACATCCCCTTCTCGTTCACTGTCAATGGTGGATTTGGTACTCCTGAACTTGCGCTTGGTTTCGATGATGTCAAGGAACCGCATCCATATCCTGATAATTACAAAAATGTGATTCGTGTTGGACTGGAGCAGTTGAGTAAGATGAAGAATGATGGATATAAGCTCCATGTGCCTGTGAGAATGTTCAAGGATAAGAACAAGGGTACTTCAAAAAAAGTTTATTTCCCTACAGATTCATATTTCGAAATCTCTAAGCTTTCTTCAGATCCGGCAGGTCCTGCTATTGGAACTAAGTTCGCGAAAATTATTGGTCTTACACCTAACGAGCGTCCTTATGTCAATAAGACGCGTATGTATCTTCCTTTAGACCTTAGTGAATGTGCGATAGATTTCCATGAAGGCTATGAATATGAGGTATCAACCTCGTTCCTTGATGAGGATGATGCTGATGCAACCAATCCTTGTATGGGTGACTTGTATATTGTAATTAAAGTGGTGCCTGAATTCGTTACTTGGGAGGCACAGCCGATAGCTGGAGAAACTGGCTATTGGAGTGCCAACTGGTATAATGATGATAACTGGAAACGTTCTACCCGTGCAGAGCTATATAAGGGCGCAAAAGGTGGCTCGCAGAATACGGCAACCGCTGGTCACCCCAATGGCTATGACAACAATGGTGAAGGTTCTCTCAGTGGCCTCACTACAGGTAGTAATCCCGGTTTCGTTCCGATGAAGTTCACTCATGTGATTCTTCCTTCTGGCAATAATGCTCCCAGCTTAATAAATGAGCCGAAGTTGTCTGGAGAAGGTATCGGTAGTGCACGACAGGGTGGAGGATTCTTAGATTTTAGTAAGACAGAATTACAAACTGACTATAGCCCTAACGGAAATATTGATGGCCAGCCCAAAACGCAGAGCAGTTTGCCCACAGAAAACATCTATTTTGATATGATGGTTCGTTACAGCATTAAGGAAAACGACCCTTATGGTGAAGGTTGTTTCGGTCATCGTATTTTAGATGATGAGGGGAAATGGGTCAATGATAGTTTCGATGATTCTCAAGGTCCAGTGGGTGAGGTGTTTGACTGCGAGAAGTTCTATGGCAATGTCTGTAAGGAAATCTATTTCAAACCAGGTTCAGAGTTGTTGCGCCAGCACCGTCTGGAATACCAGAAGGCTTGGGTGGAGATGGAGTTGGATGCCAACAAGTGGTATTTGGTTTCTACACCGCTTAAGAATTCTTATGCCGGTGATATGTACGTGCCATTTGCTAATGGACGTCAGGAGACGGAAGCCTTCCAACCGATATCATTCAATACCACGAACTATAGCCGTACAAAGTATCCTATCTACCAGCGTTCGTGGGGCATGAACAATGGCAATGTCTATGTGAAACAGAATGACATTCGAGCCAACAGCTATTCTGCTAATTTGAAATACGATACTGAGTCATTTAGTCTTGTCGAATGGGGACATGCATTCAATGATGTGCAGGTGCCTTATACAACTATAACTGGTTACTCCATTCGTGCTCATAAGAAGAATCAGACAGATGAGGCACTGATTCGTCTACCAAAGGCAGATGTAAGTTATGACTATTATGATTGGAACGAGAATACCTCCAACCCAGCGGCAGGTACGAGTGTTAAGACTGTGAGCAAGTCTAATATCACTATTTCTAATGGCTTAGTACTTCCGTCCTTTACCGTTAACTCAGCTAATAGGCTTGTGACAGATGATCATACAAATGATGGTGTACTTACCTTCAGTATTAGTAACATGCAGCAACAAGGTGACTATATTTTGGTGGGTAATCCATATATGGTCTCAATTGATATGGAGAAGTTCTTTATAACTAATTCTTCTTTAGAGGCAGGTTACTGGACTTACGAGGGTAATGTGGCTTCTGCGAAATTGACGACTGGCCTTATTAAGCCCATGCAGGCATTCTTCGTGAAGAAAGGTACGGCAACAACTATCACCTTCAATAGACAAATGCAGATTGATGGTAACTTCCCAACTCCTCCTGCATCAGGTGGTAGTGGTAGCGGTGCTCGTCAGATGACCATGACCCTCAGCGCAGCTAATAGTCGTGGCAGCAGCTTGGCCAGCGTGGAACTGAACGACAAGGCATCGGCTGGGTATGTCGGAGGTGAGGACGTGGAGACACTGTTCGACTCGAACCTCAGCGATGTGCCGATGGTATATACCGTGGCAGCTGACGGACAGGCAGTAAGCATCAACCAGCTGCCTGCATTGGAGGTGGTGCCCTTTGGCGTGTCCTGTAGTGGTGATGAGATGATTGACGTTACAGTTGACCATTCGGTGTATGTCTTCGACGCTCTGCTTGGCACGACGACAGCCGTGAATGAGGGTGAGTCGGTTAGCATCCAGCCTAACGACTATGGTCGCTACTATCTGACTGTCTCGGAGGATGCAAGTGGCCTACTGACCAACAAAGCAGTTGCTGGTATTACCATCAGTGTTCGTGACCGCGTGGTAACTGTTACCTCTAACGATGATATTAACCAGGTAAAGGCTGTGAACGTTAGCGGTGCTACGGCCTATGAGTCTACCGTTGGTAGTAAGACCACACAGTTCACTCTGCCCACTGGTACCTACATCATCGATGTCAACGGTGTAGCAGGCAACAAGACTGTAAAGATACTGGTGAAGTAGCATGTGAATTGAAGTAACAGCTTTCTATAAAGGAACCATAAATCTCCAATAATCAGACACGAAATGCTTGTATAGATTTTTGTGTGATTGGTGGAGATTTATGGTTTTCCTATTTTCCGCAATGGGGTGTCCCCAATCGAGGGTTATGGTTTCAGACCGATAGGCTACCGCCTTTTTGTCAAAACCCGGCGGGTTTTGAGAAAAAGGAACCGCCTTTTGAATATTCCTGACCTGGGAATTTTTATTTTCGTTTTTGTCTCATGAGAAACGTTTCACCTATATATTGTAAATCGCACTTTTTAAGTAACACTTCTCACACCTCCCTCACCTAATTTAGGTGTAAGAAGTGTGAGAAGTGATACTTGAAAAGTGTGATTCATTATCATACGATCATTGAACCGTAAGCATTCGTCGGAGTACAGGTATTAACACCTATATACTATAACGACAGATAAAAAAAACATAAAAGAATAAATAAAACTTCAAAGTAATAGCTTTATTTTGAACTTTTATTTGTATATTTGCACCGTAAAAGTTTTATTTGTAACCATTATGGATGATATATATGTAATGACTGATGCCATAATTCTGGCAAAAATAGGGGAGCGATTGAGGGCGCTAAGGTTGAAACAAAATATCACACAAGAGAGTTTGAGTGAATCTGCCAATGTGTCATTATCTGTGGTAAAGAAGGTGGAGAAGGGGGAGATACGCTCTTTCGATGTACTTCTTCGTCTACTTAGGATGCTCGGCAAATTGGATGTACTATCGCCACTTGTTGAAGAGGAACAGCTGAGTCCGAGCGAATACTACGAGTTGATGCAAAAGACAGATACTCGCAAAAGGAAACGGGCTTCTGGTAAAATCATTAATGATGGGATGGGGGAATCTGAATGGTAGATGTAGCAAGGGTTAATAATATTAAAGATGCAAAAGATGTGATAGAGCAAGTGACGGATGTAGTTGCAAATTGGCCGGTCATAGCAAAAGAATGTGGTGTCCCTGCTGCGATGATTGATAGGATTTTCCCTAATATGTGTACTCATCTGGGATAAATGCCATTAAAAGGAAAGAGCCGTTGAACACAAAGTCCGGCGGCTCTTTCCTTTTAACGGCGACGCTCCAATAGAACGACGTTTTCGACGTGTGGGGTATGGGGGAACATGTCGACGGGTTGAACGGCAACGACGCGGTAGTCGGCATCCATGTCGTGAAGGTCGCGTGCCTGAGTGGCAGGATTGCAACTGACATAGACAATGCGGGGTGGGGCAGCACGTAGGATGGTCTTTACCACATCGGGATGCATGCCGGCACGGGGTGGGTCGGTGATGATGACGTCGGGACGTCCATGCTCAGCTATGAACTCGTCGCTCAGCACATCCTTCATATCGCCGGCATAGAAAAGGGTGTTGTCGATGCCGTTGATCTGGGAGTTGACCTTAGCATCCTCAATGGCTTCAGGGACGTACTCGATGCCGATGACCTGACGGGCCTGACGGGCCACGAAGTTGGCAATGGTGCCAGTGCCGGTGTAAAGGTCGTAGATAAGTGGATGGTGGATGGTGGATGGTGGATGGTGAATGGTGGATGGTGAATGGTGGATGGTGGATGGTGGATGGTGGATGGTGGATGGTGAATGGTGGATAGTGGATGGTGAATGGAGGATGGTGGATAGTGAATGGTGGATGGTGGATGGTGGATTGGGGAAGGCGAATTCTCGGACGACGCTATAGAGGTGGTAGGCCTGCTCGGTGTTGGTCTGATAGAACGACTTGGGACCGACCTTGAAGCGGAGGTCTTCCATGAGCTCGTAGATGTGGTCGGTGCCCTTGAATACGAGGATGTCCTGGTCGCCGATGGTGTCGTTGCACTTCTGGTTGTCGAGGTAGAGTAACGACGTGATTTCAGGGAACTTATCGGCTACGTGCTGAAGCAACGCCTTGGCTTCGTCCTCACCGCCTGTTTCATCGTAGTGGAACTGGATGATAACCATCAGCTCGCCTGATGCCGAATTGCGGAAAATGACGTCGCGCAGCAGCCCGATTTGTGCTCTGAGGTCAAAGAATGAGATGCCGTTGGCAATGGCATAGTCGCGTATCTCGTTGCGAATCCGATTGTGGAGGTCGTCCATGAGCCAGCACTTCTCGATGGGCAGTATCTTGTCGAAGGCTCCAGTGATATGGAAGCCGATGGCAGGCACATCTTTGGCCCCAGGTGAGGCGGACGCCGTGCCGTCGAAACTCCCCCTCCAGTTGGAGGGGGCCGGGGGGAGGCTCTTTATCTCTTCCTTGGTCAGATAGCGCTTGTTGGCACAGCCGAAGTCGAGCTTGTTGCGGTATTCCTGTGTCTTGACACTGCCCAGGATAGGGCGAAATTCAGGAAGCTCCACCTTGCCGATGCGTGTGAGCTGGTCGAAAACCTGTTGCTGCTTAAAGCGCAGCTGTTCGGCGTAGGGCAGGTTCTGCCACTTGCAGCCTCCGCAGACGCCGAAGTGCTGGCAGAAGGGAACGGCGCGAACCTTACTGTATTCAACGAAGCGTACGACTTCACCTTCGGCAAAGGAGTGCTTCTTACGGCGTATCTGAACGTCGCAGACGTCGCCAGGTACGCAGAAGGGTACGAATACCACGAGGTCGTTCCAGTGGAAGAGCGACTTGCCTTCAGCTGCAACGGCCTCGATGGTAATCCCCTCAAGCAGGGGTAGTGGCTTTTTGTTTCTTGCCATAGATTATATTTCAAAGTCAAGGCAGGCGCGTTGTACGGTGTAGGGACGTACTTTAGTGTTGGCGACTGCCACATGGTCGGGATGAACGGCATAGCCTTTCAGCGCCTCTTCTGATTCAAGAGTAGAATCGAGCATGACGTCGGCGTTGGACGATGCCAGTCGTCCTGAAATCTGAACATTCACACTGATGAGTCCTGGCACTTTGCCGACAAGGCCTTCAAGACCTTCCTTGATGCCGGCCTTCACCGTAGCCTTTTCGGCTTCGGTGAGGTCGGGATTGAGCGTCCAAATGATAATATGCTTAACCATAATGATTGTGCTTATTTAAAGGGAAGATACCAATTCTTTTCATCGAGCAGCGAGACGGCAGGATTCTTGTAGGCCAGCTTGCGTGCGAGCCACTTTGAACCAAAGTCGCTGCCATTGAGACCGGCCTGATTCTTGTGGCGGGCCATACGGGTGAGGTCGCCAAAGCGGTTGCCCTCGAAGGCGAGCTCAAGTGCCATTTCGTCGCAGATGATATCCTCGACGGCATTGATGGTGTCCTGAGCGGTGTAGGAGCTACGCTGGAGGTTGAAGGTGTTGTCAATCTCCTGCAGCTTACGTCCCACGATGGTGTTGTACTGATAGGGTGAGAATGCACCCCAGGTGTAATAGGTACCACGGCTATGCACACCAGTATTGTCCTCGAACGTGATGCGGTTTTCGGCCGACAGGAACGGAATCGTGGACTGCAGCATCTTGATGGTCTCAGGACGGATGTAGCGTCCAGCCTCGATGTCGGTGCTGTCGCCTACTACCACGTAGCTGGTAAGGTCGTCGGAGATACCGTCCTTTAGGATGGCGAAGGCAGCATCGGGATAGCCCATGCGGTTGATGGCTTCAGCCAGTCGGAGGTAGACTGTAGCAGTACGGTAAATGGGAATGTTGGCACTGCTGAACTTGGTCATGACAGCGAACGAAGAGTCGTTTTTGGCCACCTGGCGCATGGTGATGTAGCGGCGCAGGTCGCCGAGCTCTGCAGTTCGAACGATGGTGGAACCACCTTCGCTGCCAGTTGGCGTGTAGTAGTAATCCTGAGCATCGGACAATGCGATGTAGGATGACGATGCATCAATTTGTCGCTCCAAGAGGTAACGATTGTCGGATGAGGCCGAACCACCGGTGGTGCTGTAGAAGTCGTAGCCGAAGTAACGTGGCAGCTCAGTGACGATACCGCGCAGCTTGTTGGCTGCCAGCGGAATGTAAGTGATAATGTCGTTGGGCTGTGTGACGCTGAAGATAGACGACCAGGTGTAACCGCTATTGAAGGTCATAGACCAAGTGGTGGGTATCTTGTCTTCGAGGGTACGACGGATGTTGTTGTCGCTGAGAGAAATGTAGGCCATGGGAATATCCCACTGGTTGGTGCGCAGGTAGTTGAAATAGTAACGTGCGGCCAGCTCGTACTGATGGGTCTCGAGGAAGAGGTCGCCCAGAATGACGTCGACAGGAATCATGGTCTTTGGCGACTGTACAATCTTCTCTTCGGGGTTGTCGGAGCTACTGCTGTTGAGCACACCGGCAGAGATATTACCGTAGGTAGGAACGGGAGTGCCACTGAAACGTATGAGTTCAGGGGTCAGCTCGTCACAGATGCCTTGCAGGTCGCGGGTGTCCATCTTGCTGTTGGCATCGCCAATACTGGTAACGGGTGTGGTATAGAAAGGTACCGAACCGTAGTTCTTGGTGAGCTGCAGGTAGGCCCATGCCCTGACTGCCAAGGCTTCGGCGTACTCTAACATGGCCACCTGACGGCTACCTGTACGTAGAGAGGTGTCGCGGTGGGCCAGGTAGTAGTTGCAGTTGTTGATGATACGGTAATAGTGGTAGGCCGAATCGTACTTGTTAGTAGCATCGGCGGTGAAGTTGGCCAGCTGACGCAAGGCCGTCTCGGTATAGGCATTAGTTGCCGTGAGGTCGCCGCGCATCTCACCTGTCATGACATACTGGTCGGCCACCATCTGCAGTCCCTTAAGAATGCCGAGGGTGTAGAACATGGAGTCAGTCTTCTGGTCGAGTTCAGGGTCGAAGATCTGACGGTCACTGTCGGTCTCAAACATATCCTCACAGGCCGTGAGGGCTACGGCAGTGCCGCAGAACACTGAACAGGCAATAAGGAGGTTCTTTATGCTTTTGGTCATCATAATTATCAATTTTCTAATGTTCAATTACAAGTTGATTCTAAGTCCCAAGGTGAACGTCCGTCCCAGGGCAATGTTGCCAGCATCGATGCCCTGATAGAGCACGGCGTTGGCGACAGAGGCTTCGGGATCGTTGCCCAAGTAATGGGTCAGTGTCAGCAGGTTGTTAGCCTCGGCCCATACGCTGAGACCCTGCAGCCAGCTGTAGCTGACGGGAACGCGATAGGTCAGTGAGACCGTCTTCAGTCTGAGATAGGAACCGTCCTCAATCCAGCGGTCGCTGAAACGGGAATTGCCCATGGGGTCGTCATAGGTGGCGCGAGGTATGTCGGTACGCTGTCCCTCTGCACGCCAGCGGTTGGTCATGGCCGTGGTCTGGTTATAGAAGTTGAAACCACCCTCGAGCAAGCTGCGCTGGTAGTTGTAGATATCGTTACCTAACGAATAGTTGAAGCCAATGTGGAGGGTGAAGTACTTCCATGTCGTGGTGGCAAAGATGTTACCATAGATATCGGGGTTGGGATTGCCGATGATGGTCTTGTCAGCCTCACTGATCTCGCCATCGCCGTTGATGTCGACAAAGCGTACATCACCAGCCTTGAAGTTCTGACGGGCACCAGTTGCGTCGGTCAGGTAGAGATATCCCTTGCTGCCAGCAGTGGCAGCCTCCTGATCAGATGCCAGCACGCCTGCTGTCTTGTAACCATAGAACATACCTACAGGCTGATCGACGATGGTAGCGATGTTATCAGTACCGTAGATGCTGGAGGTATAGCCCTGTGCAGAAAGCTGTCCGTCGAGATAGATGCGGCTGTTGTTAGGCAGTTCCTTCACCTTGTTGACATAGTGTCCGGCGCTGGCACCTACCTCAATATTGAGGTTGCGGGTGACCACGGGCTTGGCGGTAACTGTAACCTCGAAACCAGTGTTGTCGAGCGAACCGCCATTGCTCCAGTAGTTGTTGATACCAGCTACGGGATTTTCGAAGGTCTTCAGCGTCAACAGATTGGAGGTGTGGTTGAGATAGTAGTCGAAGTCCACGCCCACGCGATTGTTGAACAGATAGGCTTTCAGTCCGAAGTTCATCTTGCGGGTCTGTTCCCAGGAGATGCCCTCGTTACCGATGTTGTCGAGTATGGCAGCGGTAGAGCGATACAGATACTTAGAAACGCTGAACGATGTGCGTGCGGCATAGTTGTTGATGTCGTCGTTGCCGCTGACATCATAGCCGGCCTTTAACAGCAAGTAGTTGATGGCATTGGTCTTGGGGAACCAATTCTCGTTGGTGAGTACCCAACCCAACTGGACGCTGGGGAAGATGGCCCACTTGACACCGCCAATCTTAACGCCACCGTCGGCCTCCTTACCAAAGCGGCTGCAGGTCTCGAGTGCCAGTGACAGCTGAGCGAAGTAGCGGTTGCGGTAGTTGTAGTCGACATTGGCATACCAGGTCATGCTGCGCCAGGAATCGTCGGTACCTGTTGCGTCGATGAAGTCCATGTTGGTAGAGATGTTAGGCGTCTTGTCGTTACCAGCTGATGCATACTGACCTTCCGGCTGGTTGTCATCGAAGGCAAACGAAGTGAACCGCATACCAGCATAGGCATCGACAAAATGTTCGCGGAGCTGGCGCTTCCACTGCAGACGGGTGTCGCTCATGATGCTGGTCTCTTTTGAGAACATAGACTTAGCCATGTTCTGCACACGTCCGATACCATCGATGAGGAAGGTGGGCATGCCGCCTTGCGGACGATAGTAGCGCTGTGATACGCGATCGAGGGTATAGCTGAATACCTCGGTCAGTGACAGATGGTCGTTGAAGTCGAAGCGTGGTGCAATGACGGTGTTGAAGTGGGTCATCTCCACACGGTTCTTGTTGATGGCGCTACCATTCTCAAGCAGGGCAGTCGGGTTACCAAGGGTAAGGTCGCTGTCGAGCATGGTCAGGTAATCGTCGGCATCTGACAATGTGCCAGAGAGCAAGTGCGTTGTATTATTATAGGTATAGGGATTCAGGAACGGTGACTTGACCAGTGCCAGGAAAGTGGGCGAGGAAATAGTTCCGGTAGTCAGACTCTCGGGGGCACCATTGTCGAAGACATCGCGGTTGACCTTGGCATACGACATGTCGAAGCGGGTGGTCAGCTTATTGATGATGTTGATGTCGGTATTGAAGCGTACGTTCAGACGGTTGAAACCGTTCTCGCGTGCCGTGCTCTGACCATCGGTATATCCTAACGAGAGGTTATACATACCCACGTTGTCACCACCTTGCACATTGATGTTGTAATTCTGGTTCAATGCCGTATGGTATACTTCCTTGCGCCAGTCGGTGTCGTTATGGTACTTGGAATAATAGTACTTCGACGGGTCGTCGATGAGGAACTTGAACGTTTCGGGGGACGTGTAGTTCTCGATTTTGGGATAGGTACCCAGCAGCTCAGAAGCATAGAGTCGGTATTGGGCGGCATTCATCATGTCGGGTGTCTTAGGCTCCAACGTAACTCCTACGCCGATGTTGGCATCGATACGGGTTGCCAAGCTGTGTCCACGCTTGGTCTCAATGAGGATGACACCAGCAGCACCCTTGGCACCATAGAGGGCAGTGGCATTCTTCATGACTGTCACCTTCTCGATATCCTCAGGATTGACATTGAGCAACAGGTTGGTGTAATCGCCATAGTGAAGCGAAGTACGGGTCTGCTGCATGTCCTGCACCACACCGTCGATGACAATCAGGGGCTGGGCATTGGCATTGAGTGAGTTCAGACCACGGATAAACATGGCGGAACCATAGCCAGGACCACCTGAACGGCTGATGCTGCGAACGTCGGCTCCAAGGAGTTCCTCGATGTCGGTGTCAACAGTCTGCGAGGTGGTGTTCCTGATATTGGCAGTTGACGAAGCTCCGATGAGTGTCGACTTGCCGTACATGGGACGGAACTTGTCGCTGAGCATCTCGATCCGCAACGTTGAACCGGACGCACCGATACCAACGTGCTGACTGAGATATTCAGGTGAATGAACGTAGAGAGCGGTGGCGAACTCAGGTACCTTAATCACGAACTCACCCTTCTCGTCAGTCATTGACGTGTAGTTGATGTCGTTCAGAGCCTGGATCATGATACCGGCTAACGGCTGTTTGCTTACTGCATCTACGCATACGCCCTTTACCTCAACAGTGGGGTAGGAGGGAATCTTTGCCTGTTTCTTCTTGGGTACGCTGACGGTTTCTTCTTCGTCAAGTGACTCATCATCCTGGGCATAGGCCGGCTGGCCGACGCAAAGTGCGCACAGGATGGAGAAATAAAGGATATATTGTCTTTTCATTTTCATACGGATATTTAATAATGTAGGACTTAATAGATACCAAGATCGTACTTGTAGTCAGGATGCTCCTTGAGGTAATCGTCGAGCTCCTTAGGACGCAGTATGATACAGTCTATTCGCAGTACGCGGTCGTAGTTGGCGCGTTCTCGGTTTGTAACAGAGCTGTTGATACGGATATAGGGGTAATAGCTACCCGTCCCGATATAAGCCGTTGGGAATGTGAAGTCGCCTAAGTAGACGGTGTCAATGCGTGATGAGTCGTTCATAAAGACAGGCTGGTCTGTCCATGACTTGTCGTTGTCGATGTTGGTTCCCGTCTGGTCGGCATAGCCTAAGGATACTGTAAAGCGGTTGGGCTTCAGCTCACGATTGGCTGCCACAATGTTGGCAGGAACTATCACGGCATAGAGGGCGTAAGTAGCTGATCGCACGCCAGGGAGATAGAACACAACGCCAGGGTTGGTGCTTGCGCTGATAGGCTGTACTTCGATGTATCGGTTGTTGTAGATCTGACCCTTCACCTCGGGGTTCTGGGTGCCGGGAGCTACATAGACAATTTCAGGTGCATCGGCTACGTTGACGGTGCTTGACAGCAGCCTTGTTTCCTCTGCTTCGATTCTGAGTTCCGGATTCCAGGCTGACCAGGGATGCATACGTAAGGTGTCGGTTACCCAGATAGCACCGTTACTCTTGTCAATACGCTGAGCACCTTCAAACAGAGCCGCTGCATCTTCGGAGAACAGTTTCAACAGGGTCGTTCCGTACAACGAGTCGCATACCAGCCTCTGACCGGTCTGCAAGGAGTTCAACTTCTTATTGTCATAGATGTTGTTGTTGTAGAACAGGTAGCCAGCAATCATGAGGTTGACAATAGAGTCCTGCAGAGCCTTGACGTCACGAATCTTAATGGTTTCCTTCTTCTTGTCGGCAGTGGTAGAAGTGTTTTCCATAAATTCGAACGACGGACGGTACTGGTAGTACTTGCTGATATGGGCCTTTGCCTTGTTCCAAGCATTGTTGGTAGGAACAATCATGGTGTAGTTACTGTCCTCTCGGTTGATATAGGACCTGTAGAGAGTGAAGAGGTCATTATGCTCGTCGAAGATGGAGTCGAGATAGGTGATCTCGCCGTTCACCGTCGGGCCGGTAACACTCTTCTGCTCGTTCAGCTTCTTGACGTCATAGCTGTGGAAATAGTTGCTGATGGAGTCAAGCGGGTACTCGTAGTTATTGAGTGACTCATAGATGTTCTGAATGAAGGGCAGTTTCCCGCTGAGGGTATGGATAGTACCGTTTTCAGACGAGAAGTTGGGCTTGCTGATGGCTACTCCCTGCATGGTATAGTTACCGCTGCCGTTAAAGTGCATCAGTTTCTCATTCAGTGTGAATACCCGTTGGTCAATCTGTCCCGAGGCTGGGTAGTTGTTGCGGGCAATATGGTTCTGGATGAATTCCTTCTCCACTCGGTCGGCAGACAGCTCATTCACAGCATTGAAGTCGAAGCTGCCATTAACAGGTGCCCAGACGGTATAGGTCTGAGAGGTGTTCAGAATGGCATCGTAGCCCGTCTTCTTCAGTAATGAAGCAAATTCAGAAAGGTTGTTGTCTTGCTGAATATTCTGCCAGAGTGTCTGCTGCTGGGTGTCGAGCAACTGAGTGTTGGCATCGTAGTGGTCTGTCCAGTCGCTGCAGCCAGCCAGGGCTACTGTGGCGGCAATGCCACACAAGACAGCCCTCTTGGCAATGTGTTTCTTTATGTTTGTCATCATATTGTTCATATTTTATGGTTTGTATTCAACGTTTATCGTTTGTCCACGATCTCGTTTTAGTACATATCTTCTACGTAACGGGTGTTGTTGTAAACGTTTTCAGGACAGAACTCAATGTAGTCGAGGTGGAACTGGTGATGATCGGCATCGAGCACACTCTTGAAACGTACCCAGTACTCACCCTGCTTGAATTCCTGCTTAGCAATGATGCGGCGCAGGTCCTTGGGGTTGTTACGGGCATAGTTACCAGAGTTCACACCTACAGTATAATAAAGAGGTCCGCGCATATAGCCTAAGTTGCGCATGTTGGCATCGCTCTCGATACCCTTGTCGTCGAGTTTCGTCCAGTCGCACCAGCCAGTGATGACGTCAGGATCAAGGTTGGCGTTGTTCTCAGAAACGTGGCGCATGTCGAGCGGGATATCCAGTGCCTGCATGGTGTTGAGGTCAGAGGAGCTACCCAGGTAGAACTGTAACATACCACGCTGCTCGTTACCTTCAGCCGTATATCCTACACGCAACTCATAGGTACCGTCAGGTACAGGAGGCAGACGCATGGCGAAATCGTAGTTACCCTTACAGTTGAACTCGTCACCCTGATAGTTACTCCAGCCACTGCTCTGTCCAGAGAGGTAGTAGAGGCGGGTGTCGTCGCCATTGTAGATGACAAGGTTCTCGAAGAACTTCGGCGGGATGCGAATGTAGCTGCCGCTGAGGTCACCGTCGGTACCCGTCTTACCACCGTTGAGGGCGTTGACTTCCTTGTCTTGGATACGGCGGAAGGAGTTGGACATCATCTCTCCAAACAGACCAGCATCGTCAAAGCGCATACGTTCGTTGAGTGCTCGCTGAGGTACGTTCTTGTCGTAGGCAAGCATCGCATTGATAGCGTGGATATAGCCGTTGACAGCAGCCGTCTGTCCACTTTGTCCCTGCAGGTCGACACCCTCGAAGAGTACGGCATGCATGGCAGCAGATCCAAGCTCAGCCACCATGTCTGTCAGGGTGTTGTTAGCAATCTGACGATTAATCATCAGTTTGCTGCTGTTACGCGTAATCTTGATGAGTGTATAAGGCAGCATGGTCTCATAGAACTCCACCAGTGTTACTTTAGCAATCTGGTTGTGGGAATTGACCAGCTTGTCGTATGGAATCTTGCACTTCAGGATGTGATAGCGCACGAACATGCTCAGCGTGTTCCAAGGATTCTTATAGTCCGTACCAGTGCTAATGGGGATGTTCTTGTTACGGGCGTAGTCATACCATCCCGTTCCAGGCTTGGCACATTCGCCGTAAACGCTGTCGGCATAGGCTTTCAAGTCTTCAATACTATTAATGCCTTTGTTGGCCAGAGTCTTGTCGGTCTCAGCAAAAATGGTGTAGCCTAATTCACATTTGTCGGGGAGGTAGAATCCACGGCGGTTGTCAACAGGGTCGAAGTCAGAACGGCTGATTTCGGAGAGAGAGTCAGTCAGACCTGTCAGCTTCATGGCCTGCGAGAAAATCTTATAGAGTTCCTGGTGATTCTCCATCTCACCGGCGATCAGCATGTTGGAGCGGCGTATGACGCAGTCGATTTCGTGTAGCACACCGTTCTCAAGCTCGTTGTCCATACTCGTTACCGTTGAGGCACGGCTGATGAGGATTTCTCCAGACTCTGCGGTAGAGGTGTTGATGTCGCGTCCCAACATGGTCTTAATGGTCATACCGTTACCCATATTGATACCCATCACCTTGGTGTTGAGCAGGTGGAACAGGGCAATGTCCTTACAAAGTGAGTCGGTAAGTCCTTCCAGTCCGCGCTGAGTCATACCATTGTGAATGAGGTCGGTATTGATGGGGTCGTCATACAGACTATCAATATATTCCTGAACAGCTTCATTGGTTGGTGCGAAACAAGTGTAGGTACCATAGGCTGAAAGAATCTTGTCGTAACCAATTCTCGACAGGATATAGTTGAACGAGCTGAAGCGTTCGCTACGGTTGTTCAAATAGTCTTCAATGGTCTCGCCGGTAAAGGTATACAGGTTTGACTCATCGATATCTTCCTTACATGAGGCAAGTGGCGAAAGTGCTGCTGCTGTAGCACAGCAGAGAAGCCCCTTGGCAATGTGTTTCTTGATGCTATATGTTCTCATAACTGTCAAATATCAATTGTGAATTGTCGATGGTTAATACTTGGAAGTGGATTTTTCCTGAATATAGACAGGATTCTGTTTCAGAAGGTTGTTAACCTTGAGTTCACTTTCCAGGATAGGCCAATAGAGATATGGCTCACTCTTCATCTTGTAAGATACGGCATCACCTTCGCCTCCAGTACCGTACTTCCTGATGATCATCTGAAGCATCGGGGCGTAAAGCTCTGGCCAGGTTCCTGTGTCAGCGAGTCGCTGGCTGATGTTGACACCCTCCATGTGGCGGTAGCAGTAACGCATCAGGTCGAACCAACGTTTACCCTCGAAACAGAGTTCACGTTCACGTTCTGCAAGTACCAGAAGTTCCATGCCTTCCTTGGACTTGAAGCTCTCAAACTTAAGAGTGTCGGTCGCGTTCTTTTTCATGGAGCGCTTGTTGACAGCCTGTACCAAATTGAAGGCCTTCTTCAGCTTGACTTCGTCACTGTCGGATGCTGCCGTCTCAACGAGAGCCTCTGCCTGCATCAGCATAATGTCTGTCAGGCGGTAAACAATCCAGTTCTGCTGGAATTCCTTGAAGGAACGTTCGTTTCTCTTGGTAGGACCTACAGTGGCGTTGACTTCTGTGATAGTGGTGCTATTGTCCACCATTTTACGAATGGCCAGCTGCTGGGCCTCTTCATTGTTAGCGTCGTAGACGGTGTTCCAGAAACGGTAGTCGTTCTTAGAGAAGTGTATCTTCTGAGCTTCTACCGTGTTAGCATTGGTGGCTACCGAGTTGAAAATCTGCGAGGCCATCAGAATACTGGTGCTTCTGTAGCTGTTCTCATTTCCAGACTGGTAGTAGTAGTTCTCCAGAGCCTGATTAGAGTTGTCGCGGCCGTTATACTGCCATTCCAGAATGCTTTCGTGGGAGTTGCCCTGGTTAGAGAAAATGGTGTACTGTGCCAAGGGCCATTCTTCCAAGTGGTAGATGTCATCTTCCAAACTGACGACATCCAGTTCCTGGTACTGCTTGTAATAGGCATGCTTGGAATTAATGACAGAGTCAGTAAAGGCGATAGCCTGCTGATAGTCACTGGCACTGTGGGTCATAGAGGCGCGCCACAGGTAAATGTCGGCTATCAGGGCGTGAACGGCATCACGGGTCATGTAACCCTTATTTCGCCAGTCAGTCTGGCCATACGCTCCAGAACGCATGATGAACGCTCTTGCTTCTTCCAAATCGTTCAGACAGTTCTGTAATACCACATCAGGAGCACTCTGTGCGATGTTTTCTATCTGACTGTCGTCCTCATAAGACTGAGCTGTATAAGGAATATCGCGGAATGCGCGAACCAAATAGAAGTAACACAGCGAACGAAGGGCTAACATCTGTGCACGGACAACCTGATAGTCACCCTCAGTGAACTCAGGATCCTCGGCCATGACCTGCGGAGCGTGGTTCAGCACGATATTGCAGTTATTGATGACCTTGTAGAAGGTGTCCCATGAATTATATCTGTTTGTAGGTAACAGATTGACAGCACTGATGTTGTCCAGCGTGTTGTCGTTATAGTCAGTCAGCTTCACTAACTCGTCGGAACGGTAGGCGCCCCACATGATGGCACGTTCCTGATTACTATAGTCTATCATGCTCAAATAGCAGCCATCAACCACCTGACTGACATCATTCTTGTTTTTCCAGAAATCATCACCCACAATGCGGTCGGTGGGGTAGATGGTCAGAAAGTCGCTGCATGCGGTGAGGGTAGCGACTGCACCGCAACAGAGCAGACCTTTGAAAATATAGTTCTTTATCTTGGTAATCATAATTTTCAATTTTCAGTTTTCAATTTTCAATGAAGATCAGAATCCTACTTGGAGGTTAAGAGTTACAGACTTGCTGCGCGGCGTCTGTGAATTATCGTAGGCGATACCCCAGGAACCAGGAGAGTGCTCTGGGTCGGTACCGCTATATTTGCTCCAGCAGAACAAATTCTGGCCTGACAGACTCATGGTCAGACGATTCAGTCCGATAGACTTCAACATCTTCTTCTTGAAATTGTACGACAGCTGAATGTAGCTCATACGGACGAAGGAAGCATCCTCTACATAGCGGTCGCTACCAAGCCAGTTGTAACCAGTATCATACATGGCACGTGGAATAGTGGTGACATCACCGTTCTTGCGCCAGCGCCAGTTGACGGCTGAACTCTGGTTGTAGGCATTGAACATCTCTTCAAGATTCATCTTGGCAGAGTTCACAATCTTGATGCCTTGACGATAGCTGAAGCTGGTCTTCAGTGACCAGTCTCCATATTGCAGGTTGAAACCGAAACCACCATTCAAGTGGGGGTTGGAGTTTCCTAAATAGACAATGTCAAGCGAGTTGATCTGACCGTCGTTGTTCACGTCTTCGTAGATGGCATCACCACCCTGGAACTCGTAGGTTGAAGTTCCGGAGTCGAAGTTGTACACCATTCTGATGGGCTCGCCTTGAGAATTCATCATCACCTTGCCGTTGTCGTCGAGGGCGATAGGTGCTGTCTTTCCCTTGGCCAGGAACTCGTCGTTGATGTATTGCTGCAGTTGTTCGCCAGTCCATTCGTTACTTTGCTTCATGTTGATCAAGTATTCGTATGTATACTGGTAAACGCCCTTATAGCGAAGGCCATAGATAGATCCCAGAGGATTACCTTTCTGAATGCGGTTCAGGTACTGGCCACGGGCACCGAAGTCCCATTCGCCGTTGATGCTTTCAAGCACGCTCTCGTTCATGTCGACAATCTCATTGAAGTTCTGTGAGATATTGAAGTTGGCACTTGCCGAGAACTTGCCGACTCTGATAAACTTATTGGCCGATACGTTGAGTTCCCAACCACGGTTGGTCATTTCACCCACATTCGCCCATGCAAGATTTGAGAAACCAGAGGTGGAGGGTATACGTACATTTGCCATCAGCAGATCCTTGGTACGCTTGAAATAGTAGTTGAAGTCACCAGTGATACGGTCATCGAAGAATCCGAAGTCACCACCGACGTTCCATTGGGTTGTGCGTTCCCACTTCAGCTCGTTCAGCTGCAGACCTTCCAGATAGGTTACACTATGCTTGTTGGACATGCTACCGTAAACACCTGACGTGTTGTACTTCGCATACTGCAGGTACTGGGAGTCTGGCTGTCGGCCGACAATACCCCATGATGGACGGAACGAGAGCATGGAGAGCCATTTGCGTGACCACTTCATGAAAGGTTCGTCACTGATGTTCCAACGTGCGGAGAGACCAGGGAACCAGCCCCATTTCTTGGAATCACCAAATTTGGTGGTACCGTCAGCACGAATAGAAATGTCAACGGCATAGCGTGACAGGTAGGAGAAGTGTCCGCTGTAGATACCAGACATTGAGCGCCACTGTCCGTTGCCTGTACTCATGTTCTCGATGGCTGTGTCAACGGTAGGTGAGGTTGTTCCATTAGGAGCGTTACGGTTAACAACAGTCTGACTGTTATCGTTTCCTGACGTCATTTCCCATCTGAGCAACATGGTTGCCAGTATGTCTTCATTATTGAAATGAGGTTTGAAATTCAGGGTGTGACGTGTGGTAAAGGCCAGAGAATTATAGTCGTAGACCTGGCTACGGTTATAGTTACTGTCTTCCCATCCGCGAGTGGACAGAGAGCCGGGCCAGTACTTTGGCTCACTCTTCGAGAAGATGTCCATATAGACCAAACCAGAGTAGTTCAACTGTGTGGCTGAGTCATCTTTGCTTAACAGGTAGTAGTCCAGACGGAATTCCGGCGAGATACGATAGGTCTTTTCATTACGCCAAGCTTCTTCGGCAATGGCAACGGGGTTACCAAGGTCACGTATCTTGCCAAGCTGTGGCGAAGAGGTTCCAGCGGCCGAAGAGCCTGCATCGTTGCTGGCACCTTCGGGAAGCATGATATAGAACTCTCCAGTGTTGTTGCCTTGTGCATCCTGACGGTATACGGCCATGTTTGGAGCCATCTTCTGTGCACGTCCTAAGATGTTATCATCGAAGTTACGCAGGTTTTCCGTATAGGTTAACGGGAAGGTGGTACGGAAAGTAATACGGTCGGATACGAAGTAGTCGAGGGCAAGCTTCGTGGTGAAGCGGTCCAGCTTCTGCTTGATGATAGTACCGTTCTGATGGTCATATCCGGCACTGACGCGGAAGTTGGCTTTTTCACCACCACCAGTGATGGTCAGATAGTGATACTGGCTCCATCCTACCTGCTGTACCTCGTCTACCCAATCGGTATTGTCGTTCCAGTTCTGGAATTCTGCCCATGAACGGTTATAGTTGATCTCATTAATATTTGTGGTGGCGGTAGCACTCTGAGCGGGGTTGTAGTACATCTCCTTCAGCATCATCGTGTAGTCGTCACCATTCAGCAGGTTGTAACCCTTAGGCTGCCATGAGGCCTGTACACGCAGTGAATAGTCTACGCGGGTTGCACCACGGGCACCACGCTTGGTGTAAATCTGAATCACACCGTTGGCACCACGTGAACCCCAGATGGCCGTTGCAGCAGCATCCTTCAGAACCTGAATGTTCTCAATATCGGACGGGTTCACCGACAACAATGAGGCGTAGGTCTCTTCGTTGGCATTCTGGAAGTCGAAGTTGGCGTCAGGGTTGTCGAAGATATTGCCATCGACAACAATCAGAGGTTCTGCGGAACCGTTGATGGAAGTGACACCACGCAGACGCATGGTAGTTCCTGAACCCAGGTTACCAGAGTTGGCGACGATGTCAAGACCGGCAATCTGACCTTGTAGAGCCTCGTCAGCCGAGGTGATTGCAAGACCTTCCACCTCGCTCATGTTAAACGTCTGGGCTGCTACTGATACTTCTCGCTGGGGAATGGCCAGACCACCCTGGTTGAATTTCTTCTTGGCAACGACGGTCACCTCTTTAATTTGTGTGGCGTCTTGCAACTTGATGTCAAAACGTGTGCGATCACCAATAGGAAGAACAACGGTTTTGTAACCGACGTAGGATATTCTCAGCTTGTTCTTAGTATTCTTGACAGCCATGGAGAAGTTACCGTTCAAGTCGGTCTGTGCGAACGAAATGTTACGGTTGTTGCCGTCTACCTCGACGACGTTGCACATCATGACAGGACCGAAGGCATCGCTGACAGTACCCGAGATGCGCGCTTCCTGTGCCTGTGTGGTCAGGAAGTGAAAAAGTGACATTAATAATAATATGTGTAATCTCATAACTTTAAGCGCTTAATTCGTAATTCCTATTTTTCGTCATATCTCTTATATAAATAGGTGTCATACTGCTGACGGAATGCCTGGAGTTTTCTCCGTGCATTGTTGCCTGTCCAACCCTGGTCGTAGCGTTTGGTGTCAGCATGAATGCTTAACGGGGTACTGATCTGGTGTACCACGGCAAATGAAGAGGTCGAGATTTCATGCTTCTTACTATTAATGACATAGTCACGAGTCATAACGTTCGACAACTTCGATTTGTTGGAGGCTTCAATGACAATCTCTTGTCCGTTTTTGTCGACTACGGTCAGGGTTCCGTTTGAACCACTAATGGTCAGTTTCTCACGAATACCCAGCGTGTCAGAACATGCTGTGGGATAGATACCGCTTTCAATCACGTTGTCGGCATAAATAGAGTTGTCCTGGAAGTGGTAGCGTATGAAAGCGTTGATTTCCTCTACCATAGCCAGTGCTTTGTCACGAGCGGCTTGCACCTCTTCACTGACATGGCCGGAAGATTTCTCCTGGTCAAGGCGCTCACTGTACTGATCGTAGATGACCTTGATGTCGCTCCAACGGGGCAGGCCTCTGTCGTAAGCAATCTTCATGGCATCGTTGTCAGGAGCATAGACGGTGTAGTTATACGAGTTGAAGTAGTTCACATTGTCGGTGAGACCTCCCTTGGCGGCGAAGGGGTGGTAGGTCTCCATGCGCTTCTTCTTAGTAACGGTGTTCATCTCCACTAATTTGTCGCTGGCAAACTCCATTATATTATCCATGTCGAAGTCGGTGCAGAGTTCCATGAATTCAGAGAAACGCTCGTCATTCTGAAGAACGTCCAATACTGAACGCTGTGGAGCCTGGATGATATGGTCAATAGCGTATGCGGTACCGTTGGCCTGGTTGTAGACTTGGGTAATGTTGGATACAGGAGCTATACCTTCAATCTGTGCACCACTCTTGACGTTGTCACCCTCGAACAAAATGGCGCCGCCGTGCTTGGTCTTATAGTACTTGTTGGTTCCTAACTTCTCGTCTTTTTTGAGCACGATGGTGTGATAATTCAGAATATCAACGAGCTGGGTACGGAATTGGTCGGTTGTCACTCTGCCAATCGAGTCGGCAGCTGTTGTTCCGATGGTCCCCGTCTCCTTGTCGTATTTCCATGCAGAACAGTAGACGTATGGGCTCTTAGACTGGTAATAGAATTTCAGGGCTCTTGGCTGGGTAGCAGTTAAGTATGTCGGATCAATATAGTACAGCTCAAAGGCATCGTCCGTCGGGATGAAGAATGCATAGTTAGCACTCATAGCCAACAGATAGGCGAAGTAGTTCAGATTCAAGGCCAGCGGCTTTCTGCCTCCCTTACCATCGTTCACGGCCTCGTTCATGATTTTCATGTTGCTACTGAGTGTTACAGGAGCAGAAACGGCAATCAGCGATGGCGGGGCAAAGACTTTGTTCAGCATGTAGACAACACCATTATTGGCAATCTTCACGTCGTAGGTGCCATTTTCATTGACGTTCAGCACGCTAAGGTTCAATCCCATGGGGTCGTTAGCTTCATCCATCACACGGCCGAACTTGCTGGGAACAGTGCCTACGAACGAGTTTTTCATCAAGTTACCAATGATTTGTTGTACGTTCTGAAGAGGAATGGAATCGATGTTTTCTGCGAGGTTTTCCTCTGTATTACTCTTTTTACCGAAGGCGTTGATCAGGAACTCACCACCGCCACCAGGCAGGAAGAACTCCTTCATGGCTTTGTCGGTGGGTACGAACATGGCAGCAATATCCTTGCTCGGATTTTCGCCGGCAGCTCCGGAACTATAGTTGTTCCAACCTGGGTCGAAAGGCAGAATATATTGTGCTCTTGTGCGGTTGGGGTCTTCGTCAAGCACACCACCCTGAGAACGCTGGCTCATGTATCTCTTCTGGAAGATGGAGTCGATTTGTGGCAGCTTGTTCACCTCGGCATAGTCGTTGTAGTTTTTGGTGGTAGCAGCGTCATAATAGGGGGCGCTGAAACGGTCAAGCATGCGACTGAACAGGTTGCTTTCGCCATTGGTACGAATCAGCTCTGCCATGTTGCCTGGAGGAACCAGCACGTCTTCCATCTGGTGAATATAACCGTTCTTACATGTTACGTCTGCACAGATAATCTTATCCCTGAAGATATAGGCAGATTTGACGGTTTCGCTATAGGGCGTTCCCGTAATAACTTCGAAGTCACTTTCAGAGCCGTGAATCTTGATGTTGTTAGATGTCATCTGCTCTTCAGTAAAGTGGACCATCATGGGACGAGTGGCATCCATGACAATATGGATACCCTTGTCGTAGTATTTCTCCCAATAGGGGTTGTTTACCGGCATGTCGGCCTTGTTCCTCAGCCACGTAATGGTGTCAATGACATTAGCACCTGTCGTATGTTTCAGGGCCTGTCCTTGGGTCACTGCCGTGGCACCGTCAGAGATGTTCGACAGCATTTCCACCAGCAGGGCATTGTCCAGCATCGAGGAGTAAAGCAGCTGCTTCTTCATGGCATCGGAAAGGTCCTCGTATTTGCGGACCCCCCACGAGTTGTTTGCGTAGAAGCGGCTGAATGCCTCGTCATTAGCGGGGAATACTGTCTTCGAACCTGTCTTTGACAACGTTTCGGCATAGCCGAGGTCATCAATCAGACGAAGATAATTGTTGAAAGTTCCCTGCAGCACGTTTCCTTTCTCGTTTTGCAGGTTCTCCGGATGTTTCATGGCGTCATAGATACTACCACCGAGCCAGGACGGGTAATTGTCCGGGTCATCTAAGTCGTAATCGTCAGTACATGCCATGAATCCTCCACAAACGATAGCCAGACAGCAGCCGATATAGGCTCTTCTGGCCATAACAATAAAGTGGTTATTCATATTATTAATAGGTATTTAGTTGTTTTTTTATAAATTTAGGGGGCAAAGGTACATTATTTCTGTCAATTTACCAAAAAAAAGTAACTTTTTGTTGGGTCAGTAATAAAACTTTTGTATCTTTGCCAAGAATTATCAAGCATGAAGGATGAAGTTGTTCGTATATTTCATTGTAATAGCAGTATCGTTGTATCCTCAGCCGATTTTTCCACAGACCGAACTTGAGATGCTGACGGTAGAGTCAATAGTTGTTGATGCTGAGACGGGAACGCCGTTACCCTTTGCCAGCGTTTGTACCATGCCTGGACGTCGTACGTCAACGATTACCAATGCAGAAGGTTCTTTTCGTATTACATTGAAGGAAGGGGAACAGTTACGGTTCTCATATACCGGCTTCAAGTCGTTGACGCTCAATGCGTCGTCGGTAGGGCGTAAAGTAAAACTACAGCCGGCGACTCTGATGGTTCATGAGGTAAATGTGAAAGCATTGCCACTAAAGGAAATAAGAAAGGAGACGTTGCGTCTGCAGAAGAAATACCGTAGAAAGACTTCCGATTTTTTCTATCGTCAGACGGCTTTTGCCGATTCTATCTGTTACGAATATGTTGAGGCCTTCTTGTCTGGCCATTCGGCAGTAGCGCTTAAAGACCTGAAATTGACAAACGGTCGCTATGCTGGTATTATACCTGATACCGCTACCAGCAAAATCCTGCAGTTCTATAAGAACTTCTTCACGTTTTCCCAGATTGAATTGGCAACGGGAAAAAGCAGGCTGAACCCTACGGAGGACATCATGCCGCTATATGAACGAGCCAGTTCCCTATACGACATTGACTACGACATGTTGAGCGACTCGACAAGTTCCATCTATGTCATTCGCTTTAAACCGAAGGAGTTTGTCAAGAACTATACAATTCTGGATTGTACACTATATGTCGATTCTGTTTCCAATCGCATTCTTCGGTGCGAAGGCAGCGGTCGGAACTTCCAAATACTCCAAGAGTATCCTAAGGAGTTGAAGCGTAAAAACGAGGTACTGCCTGTAGAGTTTAACTTCACTATCAACATGACCGAGGAGAATGGCTTTACCGAGGTACAGTCGGTTTATGTTGATACTTATCATTACGTTGACAGTATGTTGGTGCGTACTAAGTCCACGCTCTTCAATGTTGGTCAGCACGTTGGGAAGAAAGGCAAAGACCTGAAGTTTGGAGACGACCTTCACAAGCGCATTGACAAACAAAAGTATGACCGTGATTTCTGGCAGCAGAATGAGGTGGTTCGCCGTACCAGGGCCGAGGAGGCCGTCCACGAACTTTTTGAGCGTAACGACTTATTTGGTGTATTCTGACAGATATAGCAATTGTCCTTCCTCGCCTATTCCTGCTGCGCTGACGCAGATTCGTGTTTGCTTGCCGTTGTTGAACAGATGGAGCCGTAGCCGCCCGTCATCGTCGGGTGTGGCTGCGGGGTCCCAGTAGAGTGTCCGCCGGTAGTCGTAGGAGTCGGCATCAGGCGGCCGCCGGCTGTAGTCAGGCGTCAGGTAGAACTCATCGGGTTCGATGATACCAGGCATGATGATACGACGGTCTCGCCAGACGGGGCGTTTGCCGTCGTCCGGAATCAGTTCAAACTGCAAGGTGACATCGGCGACACCAGTCTGCATGACGACAGGCCGGTCTTCATTGCGCAGTTCGAAATCTGTGTAGCACTTGATAACATTCTGTCGTCCTAATGCCATCCATCCGGCTATCTTATGGTCGCTGTAGAACGGTCCTGAATCTTTTGCGGGGGTTGTGAAGTTACGATAGAATACGTATGGTGTGATAAACTCATCATTAAAACGTGCCCGCACATTGAAGAAACGGTCTTCGTTGTATGTGCCGAACAAGGCCGTGCTGACGGCCAAGGGGAAGCTCATCATATCGAACTGTCCCCAGCTGAGCCCCAGGTCGGTACATAGGTTGTAGAGCTCATAGGCATCATAGACGCATGCCGGCTTGGTGTAGTCGATGGCTCTGCGTCCGCGTCGGCGTTTCTTCTTGACAGTCACCTCGCTGAGCGTGCGGTCCATCTTAGAGATAGAATCGGTGCTTCTTACCGTGTAGTCAGTGAACTTTTGTAGCGTACCATCATCGTCGGGCAGATGACATTGGTAGTAGGAATACTTCTTGGAAAAGACAGGAAAGAACAGATTGCGCTTCACGTAGTATTTGGCGATGGTAGTCTCGTCGAGAAAGCCTTTGTTGATCTTCTTGTTTATTTTCTTGTCGCTGAGGTCGGTATCGTAGGCTCTCAGGAACAAAGCTCCGGCATTCTTGTAGCTGGGCAGGTCAAAGCGGTAGTGCCCGCCGTGGGTCGTTTCAGCCTTTAGGACAGTAATCTGTGACCCGTCTAACTTCTCTCCTTTCTCGTCGAGTTCTACCAGTTCGCACTCGACGGTGACCTCATGTTTTAGCGAACCGTGCTCCACGGCCACTTTCTTTTCTTCGTTGCGGGTGCTGCTTGATACCTCCATCAGCTGTGCAGGGTCCTCGATGAAGATGGACTCGCCAATAGTCTCCAGTTCCAATGTGCCGTCAAGCGAGGCCATTTTTTCGCCTTCCGCCTTGACGCCGTCAATTCTTTCCCGTAGCTTCTTGTAAAGCGGGTCTTCGGGGTCTGCGTGCAGGGCCTTGGTTTCACTATATCCAAAGACTCCTTGCTTCCAGTACTTTACCTCTTCGATTTCCCAGTCGGCAGGGATGGTTTCAAAGACGTTTCCCTCAACGCTGAGTCCTTGTTCGGGGGCGTAGCGCAGGGGCTTGCCGTTAATGAGTTCTTCGTAGTTGTAACGTCGCCATCCCTGTACCATCATCAGCAGGTCCAAATGGCGTCGGTGCTGTGGGTCGTCGGTCTCGAAGTAGTAGTCGGGGTGGGGGATATAGCCTTTCAGCTCGCTTGATAGCAGCAGTTCCGTCATGATGTTGCCCGTGTCAAAAGTCTCATCGTCAGTTCCGCTGTCGCGAATACTGACCGATACCTGTTCCGTGCCCTCGGGAACCTGCAACTCCAGGTCGATAGCCTCGTAGGGGCTGTAGTCGGTCTTCTTGGTGGTCATTGTAATCTGGCCGTCATCGCAGTCGTGGTGATTAACGAAGAACAGCCGGTCGGCCATCGGGTGTCCGTCGTTATCTGCGATGATCAAGTCGCTGACTCCAGACGGCAATCTCTCTGGGTCGATGCTGATGACGGCGTTTCCGTTGCGGTCGGGCTTGAAGCGTTCGAACACCTGTAGTCGTCCTCGCGACAGTACGATGGCAGCGTAATCGACGTCTGTGGGTACGCCTCGTAGCGTGAGTTCGGCTTTGACGGTGGATTCTCCTGTGTTGACGCGCAAGGCACAGCCACTTTTCTCAGTTTTTGGCAAGTTGATATCGTATTCCTTTCCGCTGTACGTGAAATGCGCCTTAAGGCGTCCGTCCTCTGGGATGTCAATTGTAAAGGCTCCTCGTCCTCCGTGTTCCGTCCTGATGGTCCTGTTGCCTACGTTCCCGCTGATGTCGATCTGTTCGCCCAACTCGTTGACGGCTTCAAACGCTATAGTCGCCTTTGTGCCGGCAATCAGATGTCCCCCCTCTGGGTAGAAGTTCACGCGGAGGTTCGCCTTCAGTTCCTTGTCGAGTCGCGTCTTCGGACGTTCGACGATGTATTTCGTACTGTAATCGCCTAGTTTCTCAGGGGTTTCATAGACAGGCACAACGCGGCTATAGACCGTTCCGTATTGCCTGAAGAAGTCGTTAGCCATCTGTTTGTTATAGAACAACCGTCGTGAATGATAGTTTGAAGGGTGCTCCGTCACGTCGAAGTTCATCATCCAACGGGTGTAGGCTCGAAGCTCGTAGAAGCCGGAATATAGCGAGTCGGTCAGATAGAACGACCCTTCTCCGTCGCCGTCCTCTGAGATACTGATGGTCTGGCGCTCCACGAGCAACCCATCGGGCGACACTAACTCGACGTAGAGCAGCCTACTCAGGTCGGTATACTGGTTGTTGTCGGCTCTGACTACGTATGCCTTGTACCATATTTCTTCGCCTCTGTAGTAGCAGTTGTTGTCTAAATGAAGGTACACCTTTTCTTGTATGGGGGCATCCGCCAACATCCGCTGGATGCTGTCGAGCCCGTCCTTGGCGAGGGTCGCTCCGCAGTCAAGGAGTATCATTATGGTGATTAATGTCGCTTTCATTGAGGTAGAATGTTTGGTTTTGACTGCAAAGTTAAGCATTTTTTTTAAAATACGGCAGAAAAATGGAAAAAGAAGAAAAAATAATTAACGATTTATTTTGCCAATTCACTGATTTGTTGTACCTTTGCAGCCGATTTTCTAAAAAACAGTGGATGAAGAATGACAAAATGAAGCAACAGTACCGTATCAATGAACAGATACGTGTACGTGAAGTGCGCATCGTCGGTGACAACGGTTCTACCGTTCTGCCTACCCGTGATGCATTGAATATGGCTCGTGAGCAGGGCGTAGACCTTGTTGAGATTTCGCCGAATGCGAACCCGCCTGTTTGTCGTCTCATCGACTATTCCAAATTCCTCTACCAGCAGAAAAAGCGTGCTAAGGAAATGAAAGCCAAGCAGGTGAAGGTTGAGGTGAAGGAAATCCGTTTCGGACCTCAGACCGACGAGCATGACTACCAGTTCAAGCTGAAGCATGCCCGTGAGTTCCTGGAAGAAGGCAATAAGGTGCGTGCATACGTGTTCTTCCGCGGACGATCCATTCTGTTCAAGGAACAAGGGGAAGTTCTGCTGCTACGTTTTGCCAACGATTTGGAGGAGTACGGAAAAGTGGAGTCAATGCCCAGTCTGGAGGGAAAGAAGATGTTCCTCTATCTGGCTCCGAAGAAAGCTGGCGAGAAGAAGAAGAGTCAGCAGGCTCGCGACCGTGAGGCTTTAGAGCGTAAAGAGGAAAATGTTGAAAAAAGAGAGGTCGTGAAGGACGTTGATGCTGAGACCCCCGCAAATGGCGGTCTGCTGGCCAATGCAAAGATCTCAGCCGATGCCCTGAAGAAGCTGACGGAAACAGAAGAATAGAGCGTAAATAAAAAGGTGGCGCGCCCGGTATATGCGTAGTCGCCGATTATTAATAACAATTTTAAAAATTTTAAAAAATGCCAAAAGTAAAGACAAATTCCGGCGCTAAGAAGAGATTCTCATTCACCGGTACAGGTAAGGTCAAGAGACACCATGCCTACCACAGTCACATCCTGACAAAGAAGACCAAGAAGCAGAAGCGCAATCTTTGCGGTTCTACGCTCGTTGATGTAAGCAACATGAAGCAGGTTCGCGACCTGTTGTGTCTCCGTTAATTCACCTATTGTCAAACATTTAAAGAAGTAAGAAATTATGCCAAGATCAGTAAATCACGTTGCATCAAGAGCAAAGCGTAAGAGAATTTTGAAGCTCACCCGCGGCTACTTCGGAGCCCGTAAGAATGTTTGGACAGTAGCCAAGAACACCTGGGAGAAGGGTCTGACATACGCCTATCGTGACCGTCGTAACAAGAAGCGTGCTTTCCGCAGCCTGTGGATTCAGCGTATCAACGCAGCCGCTCGCCTCAACGGCATGAGCTACTCTCAGCTGATGGGTGCTCTCACCAAGGCTGGTATCGAGATTAACCGTAAGGTGCTCGCTGACCTCGCAATGAACAATCCCGAAGCTTTCAAGGCCATCGTCGAGAAAGTTAAGTAAGCGTAGCGAGTCAAACAAAAACAATAATCGCCGTCTTCCCGATGTAGAGGAGACGGCGATTTTTCTTTTCAGTGATTCCGTCGGGATTCGAACCCGAGACCCACAGCTTAGAAGGCTGTTGCTCTATCCAGCTGAGCTACGGAACCAGCCCCACCCGAAGGCAGTATCGCTCAATTGCGGCCGCAAAGGTACGTATTATTTTGCGAATTTCCAAATTTTTGAGCGTCGAATGCAAAGAAAAAATGAATAACGCATGAATTTATACGCTTTTTGAATAAAATTACCGTCGTTATGGGGAGGTAGGGATTATTTTTTTTGTGTTTCCGTTTATCGAGTTTCACTTTTTTTTCGTACCTTTGCACCCGATTATGGGAAGAAAGATTGTTTTGCTGATAATGATTGCCTTTCAGGTGGCTACCTCAGTAGCACAAGAGAGTGCTAACGAAAGACAGGCTCGCCGTATATTTACCCAGGCTTATAACCAGGTGATGGGTGAACAAGGGTCCTCTTGTCATTATGATGTGAACATTATAGGACTCTACAAGACAAAGGGTGATATTACCTTCAAGGGCAAGAAACAGAAGTTCGTTGACGAGAAAGTGAATACGTGGAACGACGGCGTAACTGCCTATATGGCATTTCGCAAGAAAAAAGAGGTGCATATTCATGCTGCGCAGTCGGACAAGAAGGACAAGTACAGTGGAAAGTTCAAGTTCACGTTGGACGACTTCAACTACAGCATTTCTGAAGACGAGGGCATGTTCCTGCTGACGCTGAAACAGAAGAAGGACGCCAAAGGTACAATCAAGATAGTGAAGGCCTGGGTGACTAAGAAAGGTTATGTGCCTGTAAGGTTGCGTATCAAGTTGGCCTTTATTTGGACTACCGTCAAGGTGAGCAACTTCAAGAGCGGTGGTATCAGCGATGACGTATTCATCTTCCCTCGCAACCAGTATAAGGACTGGAAATTTATTGATAAACGTAACGAATAGAAACATAAAGTATGGGAGGTTTCTTTGGCTGTATAGCCGACAAGGAGTGCGTGAACGACTTGTTCTACGGCACAGACTACAATTCACACTTAGGCACGAAACGTGCCGGACTGGTAACATTTGACCCTGAGCGGGGCTTCAACCGCAGCATCCACTCATTGGAGCGCGACTATTTTCGTTCGCGCTTTGAGGACGAGCTTGACTCATTTCATGGACATCAGGGACTGGGTATCATCAGCGATACTGATCCTCAACCCATCATCGTCAATTCACACTTAGGCCGCTATGCTGTCGTAACAGTGGCCAAAATCAACAATCAGCGTGAGATTGCCGACGAACTGCTGGCCCAGCGTATGCATTTCAGTGAAATGTCGGCTAACAATATCAATCAGACGGAGCTCGTAGCCCTGCTTATCAATATGGGCAACACCTTTGTGGAAGGCATCAATAATGTCTATCGCAAGATTGAGGGTTCGTGTTCCATGCTGATACTAACCGAAGACGGCATTATTGCTGCCCGTGACTTTTTAGGACGCACGCCAATCGTGATTGGCAAGAAGGAGGGTGCCTACGCCGTAAGCAGCGAAACCTCGAGTTTTCCGAATCTGGAATACAAGGTGGTTCGTGATCTAGGACCAGGCGAGATTGTCCGCCTGCATCATGACGGATACGAAGTGATGCAGCCTGCTTTCGAACGTGAACAGATTTGTTCGTTCCTGTGGGTGTACTACGGTTTCCCTGCCAGCGACTACGAGGGCATCAATGTTGAGGATGTTCGTGAAAAGAATGGCCGCAAGCTTGGTGAAGATGACGACACCGAAGTAGACTGTGTTTGCGGTGTGCCTGACTCGGGCGTGGGTACTGCCTTGGGCTATGCTGAGGGCAAGGGCGTCCCCTACGAGAGAGCCGTGCTGAAGTACACACCGACCTGGCCCCGTTCTTTTACTCCTGGCAACCAGAGCCGTCGTGCGTTGGTGGCAAGAATGAAACTCATTCCCAATGGCGCGTTGTTGAAAGACCGCCGCGTGGTGTTCTGCGACGATAGTATAGTACGTGGTACCCAGTTGCGCGACAATGTGCGTACCTTCTTTGAATATGGTGCCAAGGAAGTGCATTGCCGCATCTCCTGTCCGCCGCTGGTCTATGGCTGTCCCTTTATTGGTTTTACCACTTCGAAGACCGATATGGAGCTGATAACGCGTCAGATTATCCGTGACTTTGAGGGCGACGACAAGAAGAATCTGGAGAAATATGCCCAGACAGGGTCTCCCGAATACCAGCGCATGGTCGACGAGATAGCCCGCCGACTGGGACTAACCACGTTGAAGTTTGCTAAGCTCGAGGATTTAATAGAAGCTATTGGCATGCCTAAGTGTAAAGTCTGTACCCATTGCTTCGACGGTACCAGCTATTGTCGATATCCTGAGACGGATGAGGCTGTCAAATAATACGCACTATTTATGAGAATCAGTTCAGAACGTAAGAGTCAGGGTGATTACAGCTACTACACCGTTGAGGAGGAAGGTGCCCAGTTGCTGGAATGGCTACTGCGAAACGTGAAGGGAAGCCGGTCAAAGATCAAGTCTACACTCCAGGGACGCGGTATTAGGGTGAACGGTAAGACCGTTTCACAGTATGACTTCCCCTTAGAAAGGGGCATGAAGATAGCGGTATCTAATACTAAGCGAAACCAGCAGGGATTCAAGAACCGCTATGTTAGAATTGTGTACGAAGACCGCTGGCTGATTGTTATAGAGAAAGCAGTAGGCATCTTG
Source organism: uncultured Prevotellaceae bacterium (assembly GCA_902794405.1). Classification (GTDB taxonomy): domain Bacteria; phylum Bacteroidota; class Bacteroidia; order Bacteroidales; family Bacteroidaceae; genus Prevotella. Next base: position 13,791 of record CADBHI010000010.1, on the reverse strand, counting down.
TCGATGGCAGCAGGCCATTCAACTTTAAACGTGAAGTCGGTGCTTGACGATTACTTCAAGAAATCACATCAGAAATGTATGGCTCATGTCGTCCATCGTTTGGATCGCGACACCAGCGGACTGATGGTTTACGCCAAGGACATGGAAACGGAACAGATATTAGAGCACAACTGGCACGATATCGTGTATGACCGCCGTTATGTGGCTGTTGTTAGTGGTGAGGTTGAAGAGACTGACGGTACGATAGCTAACTGGCTGAAGGACAACAAGGCCTATGTGACTTACTCAAGTCCGGAGGATAATGGTGGCAAATATGCTGTAACCCACTTCCATGTGCTGGATCGCACAACGGAGCATTCTTTGGTGGAATACAAGTTGGAGACGGGCCGTAAGAATCAGATTCGTGTCCACTCAGCCGATATGGGACATCCCGTTTGTGGCGATGTGAAGTACGGTAATGGCGACGACCCATTGCACAGACTCTGTCTGCATGCTTGGTTACTTTGCTTCACTCATCCAGCTACAGGAGAGAACATGGAGTTTGAGACACCAGTCCCAACGGCATTCCGCAAACTATTCAAGTAATCTCATAGGGATGGAAAATATCAGATATTACCTGTTTCTGTTAGCTGCCATCATTGTGGCTTTCCTTATTATTAAAAAGGTGACGACGTGCTTGGTGAAGTCAGTTGTACTTATTGTGCTGGCTGTGGTACTGGCTGCCGTCTATTTCCTATACCTTAAATGACGAGTGAATATCAGATACGTGTGCTGCCTCAGGTAGCTGCCAACGAGCAGCAGTTGAAGGCGTGGCTGGCTGATGAGTATGGCTTTGATGTGCGTACCTGCAATAGTGTGCGTATTCTGAAACGCAGCATCGATGCACGTCAACGAACTATCTTTGTCAACCTGAAGGTGCGAGTATATATCAACGAAATGCCTACTGACGATGAATATGTACACACAGAGTATGGTGATGTGAGCCAGCGGCCACAGGTCATTGTCGTTGGAGCAGGTCCTGGAGGACTCTTTGCTGCGCTTCGACTGATTGAACTCGGCTTCCGTCCTGTTGTGCTTGAACGCGGCAAGAATGTACATGACCGCAAGAAAGACCTTGCCGCCATTTCACGTACGCAGCAAGTTGATCCAGAAAGCAACTACTGTTTTGGTGAGGGTGGAGCTGGTGCCTACTCCGATGGCAAGCTTTATACCCGTTCGAAGAAACGCGGCAATATCGATAAGATCCTTAATGTGTTTTGCCAACATGGTGCATCGACAGCCATATTGGCCGATGCCCATCCCCATATTGGTACAGACCGTCTGCCAAAGGTCATCGAGGCCATGCGTAACACCATCATCAGTTGTGGTGGTGAAGTGCATTTCCAGACGAAGATGACTCAGCTGATTGTTCATGGTGACTGTGTTGTAGGTGCTGTGGCTGGAGAGCGTGAATATCGCGGTCCTGTAATTCTGGCAACAGGCCATAGTGCCCGTGACGTGTATCGCTATCTGGCTGAGGCAAAGATTGAGATTGAGGCCAAAGGTATTGCTGTTGGTGTCAGACTTGAGCATCCGTCAGAACTGATAGACCAGATACAGTATCACTCTCGTCAGGGCCGTGGCAAGTATCTGCCTGCCGCCGAGTATTCTTTCGTTATACAGGTGGAGGGCCGAGGAGTCTATTCTTTCTGCATGTGTCCTGGCGGCTTTGTCATTCCAGCTGCTACTGACCGTGAGCAGATTGTTGTCAACGGCATGAGTCCTGCCAATCGTGGCACCCAATGGTCTAATAGTGGAATGGTAGTGGAGGTACGCTCTGACGATGTGGAAGGTGCAGACGACGTACTGCGGATGATGCATTTTCAGGAACAGTTAGAGCGTATGTGCTGGCAGCAGGGTAATATGAAGCAGACGGCACCAGCCCAAAGAATGGCTGACTTCGTGAACAAACGCTTGAGCTACGATTTGCCGAAGTCAAGTTATGCCCCTGGACTGATATCCAGTCCGTTGCATTTCTGGCTACCTAAGATGATCGCCAACCGTTTACAAGAAGGTTTCAAGGTTTTTGGTAAACAGGCGCATGGATTCCTTACCAATGAAGCTGTGCTGATTGCTACAGAGACACGTACCAGCAGTCCTGTACGTATACTGCGCGACAATATGACACTTCAGCATGTTCGACTACAGGGACTCTTCCCGTGTGGCGAGGGTGCCGGCTATGCTGGTGGTATTGTTTCCGCAGGTGTAGACGGTGAGCGTTGTGCCGAAATGGCAGCAGAGTATCTGTCGGCTAAATCTTGTTGATATCGACGTAGCCGTGCATGACGGCATAGATGGTTAATGCCGATACGGACTTCATCCCCAGTTTATCCATGATATTCTTACGATGAGTAATGACTGTCGACAGACTGATATTCAGCTTGTCAGCAATCTCCTTGTTGATGTAGCCCTGAACGATGAGCGACATGACTTCTATTTCTCGGTCGCTCAGTACTTTCTGTTGTAGCACATCGGGTATGGGGGGAAGGTTCTTTCCCTTGGGATGGGCATGTTGTTGAAGCATGAGGAGCGTGTGAACCAATTCCTTTTCAGGCAGATTGATACAAAGGCTATGGAACTCTGACAGTTGTGAAATGGTTTCAATGCCGAGAGTCAGCACAATAGTCTTCTGGCGGTGAGCCGAGAAGAAAGCACGGTTCTCAAGCACAATGTTCATGGCCACGAAATAGTGATAGTAGTTGTCAGGATGGTTGGCTTCCAGTTCTGCGAATGTCCCAAAAGTGTCAATGGTCATGATGGGCATCACATTCTGTAGAAGCTGTTTCAGTCCGACAGCCGCTAAAGTATTGGGGTCAATAATGGCAACTTTTGGCCTATTACCTATCGTACCTTCCATCCATTAATGATCAAGGTTCCATCCTTGTGCTCGTAATTCAAACTCCTGACCGTCGCGGCTTACAAGGATGTGGCCGTACTTCTGGTCTGTGATATGGCCTATCAGCTTGACGTCGCCAACCTGTTCTATCTTTTCGTGGTCGCCAATAGGAATGGTGAACAGTAGCTCGTAGTCCTCGCCGCCATTCAGGGCGCAGGTGGTGACGTTCATGTTCATTTCCTCGGCCATGACTGCCGTCTGGTAATCGATGGGGATGTTCTTCTCGAAGATACGGCAGCCTACGCCCGACTGCTTACAGATATGCATCAATTCCGATGAGAGACCGTCCGATATGTCCATCATTGCCGTTGGACGGATGCCTGCATCACGAAGCCGTTGGATGATGTCACCACGTGCTTCGGCTTGTAACTGGCGCTGTAATAAGTATTCCTTTCCGCTGAAGTCTGGTTGGAAATCGGGTAGGGACTTTCCGTTTCTCTTTGCCTCGTCAAGCATCTGGTAATAGACAGTTTTCTCACGCTCTAAGAGTTGAAGTCCCATGTAAGCAGCACCAAGGTCGCCGCTGACACAGACAAGGTCTGTGTCGTGGGCACCGTTACGATAGACGATATCTTCCTTGGCTGCCTCGCCGATGCAGGTAATGCTGATGGCCAGGCCAGTAAAGGAGGAAGTCGTATCGCCTCCGACAATGTCTACGTTCCACTTTTCGCAGGCCAGGCGTATACCACTATACAGTTGTTCAACATCCTCAACGCTGAAACGTTTGCTCAAAGCCAGCGAAACGGTGATTTGCCGAGGCGTACCGTTCATGGCAAAGACATCGCTGATGTTGACCATAGCAGCTTTGTAGCCTAAATGCTGTAGGTCGATATAAGTAAGGTCGAAGTGTACACCCTCCATCAGTAGGTCGGTGGTGATGAGCACCTCTTTGTCTGGATACGACAGTACGGCACAGTCATCGCCTATGCCGTACTTTGTTGATGCGTTCTGGGGCTTAAGGTCTTGTGTAAGACGGTCTATCAGTCCGAATTCTCCAATCTTTGCTATTTCCATGCTTTAGTGGGATGTGTTGTATCAATCTTGCTGACTCGTGTGCTGGCAACACTTTCAGCTCTGAATATCATTTCACGCATGATTTCAGTCATAACGGGCTGTGCCTTGTTGGCTGCTTCCTGTACTTCTTCATGGCTTACCTCTACAGGTGTATCAAAACCGCCAAGGTCAGTCACAATGCTGATGCCAAAGACGCGGATGCCGCAATGGTGGGCAACGATGACTTCAGGAACAGTAGACATGCCAACCGTATCGCCACCAAACAAGCGGTACATCTTATATTCAGCCGGTGTTTCGAACGTTGGCCCCTGTACGCCGACATAGACACCGTGTTGCAGGCGGATGTTTTTCTCTTTGGCAATTTCAAAGGCCAGCTTGATGTATTGGCTGTCGTAGGTCTCGTGCATGTCAGGGAAGCGCGGCCCAGTAGGGAAGTTCTTGCCGCGGAGCGGGTGCTCTGGGAAGAAATTGATGTGGTCGGTAATCACCATCAGGTCACCGATTTTGAACTGAGGATTCATGCCCCCCGCGGCGTTGCTGACGAAGAGCGTCTTGATGCCCAGTTCGTACATGACTCGTATTGGGAATGTGACTTCCTTCATGGAGTATCCTTCATAGAAATGGAAGCGTCCTTTCATAGCCATGATGTCAACACCGCCAAGTTTTCCGAAAATGAGCTTGCCGGAGTGGCCTTCGACGGTAGAAACGGGGAAATTAGGTATTTCTGAGTATGGGAACTCCGTTGAATCACTTATTTCGGAAGCTAATTGTCCGAGGCCTGTTCCCAGGATAATTGCCGTCCTGGGCTTTGTGGTCATCCTTTGCCTTAGCCAGGATGCTGTTTCGAGAATTTTTTCGTACATAGCCTATAATATTTTCGTTAAACAATTCTTCTTGATCCAGCATGAAATTGATGCGTATGGGCAGGTAGTACAGGTTTTTCTTCACTTCCTCATCGAGGTTCTCACAGGTTATGAGGCGGGCTGCATCCTTTTCCGTAGTTACAATGAGCTTTGGCGACGGCATGGATGCATATACTTCGTTGAGTTTCTCGATGTCTTTACGCTTGAAGTTGTGGTGGTCGGCAAAGGTCATTGGCGTGATGCTCTTTGCAACAGGCGACAAATCCTCCAGCATTTGACGTGGGGAAGCAATACCTGTCAGCAGCAGGATGTTTTTATCCGAGAGCTCAGAAAGGGAGATTGTGCTCTTCGTCTTTTGGAAAACAGGGTGAAGTGCCTCATACTCCAAAGTCGTAAAGTACAGATGCTGGTAGGGGAACAGCTCCATAGCCTTGGTGATGACGCGATATTCCATGGGCTTCAGCTCTTTCGGACATTTCGTCACGATGACGATGTCAGCCCTGTTCTTGCCCTTTAGTGGTTCACGTAGTCGGCCTGCAGGCAGGAGCTTGTCGTATATAACAAGCCTATGATAGTCGACGAGCAGGATGTTGATGCCAGGCTTGACGTGACGGTGTTGGAAGGCATCATCCAGGAGAATAACATCGATGTCACTTTTGTTGCTGTCCTGATTCGTGAGCGTCTCAATACCCCGTGTCCTTTTCTTGTCCACTGCCACCGTAATCGTTGGGAACTTCTTCTTCATCTGATAGGGTTCGTCACCAATCATTTTCATCGGTGTGTCTTTTTCCGCTTTGACAAATCCGCTGCTCTTGCGCTTGTAGCCTCTGCTAAGGACAGCCACACGCATTTTGTCCTTCAGCAGCCTGACAAGATATTCTACGTGGGGAGTCTTTCCTGTACCACCTACTGTGATATTTCCTACTGATATGATGGGCACCTTATAGGCATGGGTCTTTAGAACTCCCGCATCGAATAGGAAGTTTCTGAAACCTACGCCAAGGCCGTACAACCAGCTTAGGGGTAGTAGCCATTCATTAATCTTGATGAAATCGCCTTCCACGTTGATCGACTTTTATGTCAGACTCTTTATGTTAGAAATTAAGCTGATAGGGTAAGCGTGCCTGTAAATGGTTACGCTGCATATCTTTTCGTGCATTAATGAAGGGTTGATAGAAGTCGCCGAGCATTTCGCGTAGCTCACTATCAAGATAGGTCCCCTTCTTATCTTTCATGTCCAATAGCTGTTCGTACCATGGGGCAGACTCTGGATAGCCCTTCGTATAATGTTCGCCCACTTTGGCTAATTCGGCAGCTTTCTTTACCGCATCGTCAAGGGAACCAAGCTTGTCGATGAGCTTGATTGGCAGAGCGTCAGTAGCCAGCCATACACGCCCCTGGGCAATCTCGTGAACCTTCTCACGCGACATCTTACGGCCGTCGGCCACAATGTTGAGGAAGCTGTCGTAGCCACGACTGACGTAGGTCTGCATGAATTGCAGCTCTTCGGCATTGTCCTTGCTTAATATCAGGTTCTCCATATAGTCAGTGTAGCGGTTGGTCTTGGTACCGTCGAAAGTAATGCCCAACTTATCGGTTGCCAATTCGCTGAAATTGGGAATAAGGCCGAAGATGCCAATGCTGCCTGTAATCGTGGTGGGTTCAGCAAAGATGTAGTTGCCGTAGGCGCTGATCATGTAGCCGCCTGATGCCGCCATACCACCCATTGAAATGACCACCGGCTTCTTAGCCTTCAGTCGGGTAATGGCATGAGCAATCTGTTCTGAGGCTGATGCACTACCGCCAGGAGAGTTGACGCGAATGACTACGGCTTTCACGTCATCATCGTTAGCCAACTTGTTCAAATCCTCTATGGTTTCCTTGCCAATGATGTTGTGCTCTGTCGAAAAGAGACTGGTGTTCTGATCGATGATTTCACCGTAAGCATAATAGACGGCAATCTGGTCGCCTTGTCTGTCGTTCTGAGCCGGCAGGGCCATCATGTCGCTGAGCGTTAGCTGGTTAATATCATCGTCGTTGGTACCTAACAGTCCCTTGATGGTGGTTTTTACACCTTCAGGGTAACACAGTAGGTCGACAAGACCGCTCTTTAAATAATCGGCAGGTGCAGCGAATGCCAGAATGCTATCGCTGACCATCTGGTTGAGTTGTTCGATAGACTGTTTGGTGCGGCTTTCAGCAATGTCCTTCAGCATGTGCTTCCAGATGCCCTGCTGATAAGCTTCCGTCTGTTCGCGGTTTTCGGCACTCATGTCCTTACGGGTGACGCTTTCCACATAGCTCTTGTACTTTCCAACGCGTACAGGCTGGTACTTGACACCTATTTTCTCGTAAAGTCCTGTCAAATATTCACGCTTGCCACCAATACCCTTCAGCTCAATCATACCAGTAAGGTTCAGCATGATGGTGTCGGCCACAGATGCTACGTAGTAGCCCTGTTGGGTATAGTTGTCTGCATACGCAATGACCCACTTGCCGCTTTTCTTGAAATCCTTGAGTGCGTCACGTATCTGCTGTGCCGATGCAGGAGAGTCGAATTCGACCAGTCCCCCTTCGATATATATACCTTTGATGTCAATGTGCTCCTTAGCTTTCTTAATGCTGGCGAGGATGTCGTCCAGTCCCATGACGCTCATGTCGTTAGTGCTCAGAATCATGTCGAGCGGACTGCCCTCCTCACCTCGTTCCTGAACGGCGCCATTTAACTTGAGCACGAACACCGAGTTGTCTTTCACGACGGTAGACGAGCCACTGGAGGCTGCCATACCGATAATCGTTACAAAGAAAATGAAACCTGCAATAAAGCAGAAAATCACGAGTCCACAGATGGTGGCTAATGTGTACTTTAAGAAGCTTTTCATACGGTTGAATATTCAAATGTGCGTACAAAGTTAATACTTTTTTTGCAATATACGATAAAATATCAATTTTTTTTTCTATTTTTGCACCGAAAACTATCTCTAAACTTTATAAGTTCATGAAAATTCGTGTAATTATGCTGTTTGTGCTCGTACTGACGGGTATGACAGCCACAGCCAAGAAGAAAGTGTCAAACAGCCAATTATGGCCCGACGGAACCTCTATTCCTGCATGGTTTTCCGATACGACGCGTGTTGACCTTTCGAATCTGAAGCATTATGTGGTAACCGACTATGGCGTTGACGGCTATAGCAATGAGGTGCAGACATCAAAGTTGCAGGCTGTTATTGATCGTGCAGCACAAGAGGGTGGGGGAGTCATAGTTATTCCTCGTGGTACCTTCATCAGTGGTTCCCTATTTTTCAAGCCAGGAACTCATCTGAAGTTAGAGAAAGGTGGTGAGTTGCAGGGCAGCACACGCATTAAGCATTTCCCCATCGTGAAGACCCGTATGGAAGGTCAGACGCTCGACTATTTTGCGGCTCTTGTCAACGCCGACGGCTGCGATGGTTTTACGATTACTGGTCCTGGCACCATCAATGGCAACGGTCAGCCTTATTGGGAGGAATTCTGGATTCGTCGTAAGTACAACAAGGACTGTACGAACCTTGAGGCCATGCGTCCTCGTAACGTCTATATCTCTAATAGTAAGAATGTAACTGTTCAGGACGTAAATATCATTAACTCACCGTTTTGGACGAATCACCTCTACCGTTGCGAGAACGTTCGTTATCTGGGTTGCTTCATCTATGCTCCTACTGAAAATGTGACTCCCGTAGACCCTAAGCGAGGCGCTCCCAGCAGCGATGCCATCGACCTTGATGTATGTAAAAATGTGCTTGTTCATGGTTGTTATATGCATGTCAACGACGATGCTGTAGTACTGAAGGGCGGCAAGGGGACATGGGCTGACAAGGACGAGAACAACGGCCCCAACTCCAACATTATTATTGAGGATTGTACCTATGGCAAGGTTCACGGCTGCTTGACTTTGGGATCAGAGTCATTACAAGACCATAACATCATCTTACGCCGTATCGATGTCAAGGCGGCTACTCGCGTGTTGTGGCTGAAGATGCGCCCTGATACGCCTCAGCATTACGAATATGTGACTGTTGAGGATATTACTGGCCAATGTGGTTCGTTCCTCGTTGTCCGTCCTTGGACGCAGTTCTTCAAGCCTGAGGAGCGTGAAGACATGCCCCTGTCGCAATGTAATAACATTACAATCCGCAACATCAAGATGAATACCAAAAACTTCTTTGATGTGGGTAAGAGCGACAAGTATAAGCTGACCGATTTTACTTTCGAGAATATTGAAGTGTGCGACGAAAAGAAGGCTTTCGACGCGTCGTTAATCGATAATTGTAAGGTTGTGAAGGTGAATATCCAGTAAAGAATTATTGCTTGATCTTCTCCCAGGAGTTGTTTTGCGAGGCGTTGATGCCGAAGAGAATGTCGTAGACGCTCTCCTTCTCCTTCTGGGTACCCTTGCCCTTATAGATGTTGGCCAGCTCTTCTTTCTTGTAGTCAGTCCATATTTGCGGCAGTAGGCTCAACGGCTTATCCTGGTGGGCTTTCTTCAAATCGTTTTCAAGGGCTGTGGTCACTTCTGTACGCCCACGCTCCACGTTGTTGGCCATTTCGTCGAGTCCCTTGCGGTAATAGTCGTATTGCAGTTGGCGGAAAGGTTTCATGGCCTCGTCCAGGTAGTCGTTGATGAAGGCGAAACGGTTCTTGGAGTCCTCGAAAGCCTTCCATCCTGGGAATCCTAATTCCTGGGCGTTGTTGGTAAGGTACATACAGCGCTGGAGTACGTCGGAACCGCCAAACGGTGAAAACGTGTCCAGGTCGATGCCGATAATCAGATAGGCATAGTAGGCAAACAGGGCTGTCAGCTGGTTGTCTACCGACTCTTCGTTGAAATTGATCTGGTCAAACTGTGCGAAGGTGAACTGGAAGTTCTTGTCAGAATTGTTATAGATGGTGGTCGTGTAGGCAGAATTATAAACAGGACGGTTAGCCTGAATGAGTGCAGAACACTCAAAGCGGTTTTCTGCCTGCACATACTTGTCGACGGTGATGTTGAATGTGACTGATATGCGCTCGTTCTTCTGGAACTGCATCTCCGTCCATTGGCGTTCGTTCATAAACTGCTCCAATGTCTGCTGCAGGTTTTCGAACACAGAGACATCGGTTCCCTGAATCTTCTTACTGTTGATGTTGATTTTAACTTCCAGCTCCTGACAGTTGATATCAAGAGCTGGAAGCAGCAATACGGCAATAGCTATGAGCAGTCTGGTCATTTGTTTAAGTTAGCTTCGCGCAAACGAATGCGTGTCAGCACCTGTTTTGTGTTGTACGTAAAGTCGCCACCTAATATCCAACCATAGTAGCCTGGGTCGAAACGTAGCACATCGGCCACGGCCTTGCCCTTATGCTTGCCGAAGTTGAACACCTCGGTACGCTTTCCGTCAATTTCTTGCCAAATGATGCGGCCGGCAAAGTCAACATTGTCGTTCACCTTCGAGAATTCGGCCAACATGTCCATGTCGTTCTCCAACACCTTTTCAGGGTCTTCGTTGACGCCAGGTGCATATTTGTCGAGCTCTCCCATCAACACACGGTAGGTAGCCTCTGTGTCTTGGTCGGCACGGTGAGCCTCAAAGTCCTCCTCCATCTTGTGTCCGCAATAGAACTTGTAGGCAGCTGCCAAGTTGCGGCGCTCCATCTTGTGGAAGATGGTCTGTGCGTCGATAAGGCGGCATTTCGAGAAGTCGAAATCGATGCCAGCCCGCAGAAACTCCTCGGCCAGCAGGGGCACGTCGAAGTGGTTGGAGTTAAAGCCGGCAATATCGCTGCCTGAGAAAACCTCGTTCAGTTTCGCGCCGAGCTGTTTGAAGGTTGGTTTATCCTTCACGTCATCGTCAGAGATACCCGTCAGTTGCGTGATAAAACTGTCGATGGGTCTCTCAGGGTTGATAATCTCGTTGCCCCGCTCCTCACGTCCATCGGGATATACCTTAATATAAGATAACTGGATGACCCGGTCCTTCACCAAGTCGAGTCCCGTGGTCTCCAAGTCGAAGATGACCAGCGGCTTCTTTAAGTTCAGTTTCATGAATTCTCTAACTTCTCTAACTTCTTAACTTCTTAACTTCTCTAGTCATTAATCAGCATTGGCATCATCAGCATCAGAACGTCCTGGTTCTCAGGCTGCTCAGAAGGCAGTACCAGACCTGCACGGCTGGGGTCTGACAGCTGTATGATCACCTCGGGCGTATCGAAGTTGCTCAGTACCTCGATGAATGATGAACCCTTGAAACCGATACTCATGGCTTTGCCGTTGTATTCGCAAGTCATGCGCTCAGTAGCAGTTTTCGAGAAGTCGTAGTCCTCAGCGTCCAACTGCAACGTAGAGCCTTCTACGTGGAAGCGGATGAGGTTGCTCGAGTCGTTGGCAAACGGCTGCACACGGCGCAGGGCTGACAACAGGCTGCCTCTGTCTATACGCAGCTCGTTGGTGTTGTTCTGGGGAATAACGGAGTTGTAGTTCGGATAGCGTCCCTCAATCAGTCGGCATTGCAGGGTACCGTCGCCATAGTTGATTTCAGCGTTGCGGTCGTCAAAGCGGACGATGATGTCGCCACCGTCCTTACCTAAGATGTTCTTCAGCAGGGCAGCCGGCTTCTTGGGCAGGATAAACGAGGCGGGCACGTCGCTCTTGATGGTGAAGATCTTGTTGCGCACTAACTTGTGACCATCCGATGCTACTACTGCTAAGCAGTCGGCCGTCAGGTCAAAGAAGATACCGTTCATGACGGGGCGAAGCTCGTCCTGTGCCGTAGCGAAGATGCTGCGGTTGATGTTCTCGGCCAGCAGCTGATTGCTGATGACGATGGTCGATGCAGCGTCGCCCAGCGACGGTGTTGCAGGATATTCATCAGCATTCTCGATGGGCAGCGAGAACAAACCGTTCTGGTAGGTGATCTTCACAAGATTCGATTGCTGGTCGGCGTCAAAGGTAATTGGCTGCTCCGAGAAACCCTTTACGGCCTCCAACAGGCTGTGGCTGTCAATGGCGAAACGTCCCTCTCCGTCGTTCTCGTTCAACTCAACGGAGGTTTTCATCGTGTTCTCGCTGTCTGATGCAGTCAGATTGAGCGTCTGACTATTGATGTCGAACACGAAGTCGCCAAGTATGGGCAAGGCGTTTTTGCTGTTAATTACTCTCGAAAGTGTGTTGAGCTTGCTGCTCAATGCTGTGCTTGAAACGGTAAATCTCATAATATTTATTGTTTTTTGTTTTCTTCGTTCTCTTCAAATTTGACCACAAAGTTATAAAAAAATGTGTGATTAGAAAAATTTATCCTTAAAAATTCTATTTTTCAAACTATTTTTAGTACTTTCGCACACGCAAATCGATTAAAACATCAATTTAATACAGTAATAACATGGATTTAACAGGAAGAATCATCGCAGTATTGCAACCCCAAAGTGGCGTGTCTGCCCGAACAGGTAATTCGTGGATGTCGCAGGATTATGTCATTGAAGTTCCAGGACAGTATCCGCGCCGTTGCGTCTTCAGGATTTTCGGCGAAGACCGTATCAAGCAGTTTAACATTCAAATGAACGAGGACCTGACCGTCCAGTTCGACATCGACGCACATGAGTACCAGGGACGCTGGTTCAACGATATCCGCGCTTTCAACATCATTCGCGGCCAGGTGGCCCCTGTAGCAGGCGCCACACCATTCCCGCCAGCAGCACCCGCAGCAGCTCCCGTTGCTGACGCAGCACCATTCCCTCCCGTACAGGAAGCTCCAGCCGAGGGTTCGTCTGACGACCTGCCCTTCTAAGGCTTATAATAATATTGTCCGCGCCGACGTGTAATCTTGCCGTAGTTGATGGCGTGGACAGGACAATGATGATAGCAGCTGAGACAACACGTACAGCTGCTATCATTTTTCCATTGGGGCACCTCGTTGAATTCGATATTGTCCGTAGGACATGTCTTGGCACACAAGCCGCAATGCAGGCAGACGTCTGCATCGACTGTGAACTTACTGTCGGTAATCATGAAGCGGTTGAAGTATGCACCAATCACGTAGCTGAATGTCCAAGGCGTCAAACCCTTTGTCAGCCTGCTATAGCCGCTTTGCCGTTCCTTTACTATATTAATAAATAGGTGTAAGTCTTGTTTCGCCTGCTCTTTTTTCTCGCGTTCCCGTTCAGGAGTATCTGTATACATGAAAGGCAGACAGACATAGCTCTCAGGCATGATTAGCGACTGACAGCTTTGCAGCTCAATACCCTTTTCAGCTAATTCCTTGCCAAACATCTTCATGGCCAGGCCTGTGCTGTCGCCACATGTACAGAGCGCGTAGGCATAGTGACCTGCGGCATTGGTGATGGTCAGCCGATCAACGAACTGCCGAACCACGTGCGGCGGTTGCCAGCCGTGGACGGGAAAGCAGAACCCTATGCGCTCATCGTCAGCCAGCGTGTATTCACACTTGGTCTTCGTCTCTTCGGGAATGAAGAGCAGCCTCTCCTGAGTCTCGGCGGCCAGCCTTTCTGCCGCCCATTTCGTATTGCCTGTGCCTGAAAAATAGAATATCATGCCGTTAAAGTTTTATTTGTTACTGCGGTTCCACCTCCTGCTGAAGTCGTCGCGAGGCGGCGCTGCTGTTGTTAACCCCCAGGATCTTATCGACAATCACGCCGATGTCAGTGACGGTGACTTGTCCGTCGCCATTGGCATCGGCACCAAACTGCGAGAAGCCGCCGTTATTGTCCAGCTGCAGGATGCAGTTCACCACCACGGCGATATCGGTAACTGAGATGTTGCCGTCGCCGTTGGCGTCGCCACGCTGGATGAACGAACCTTCTAGCAACCCTAAGCTGCCGAGGTTTATGATGTAGTCGGTGGGGCGGGCACCCGTCTGACCTTCACCTGCCGCCGTCGGGTCGACGACGAAGTAGGCGCGGCAGGCGCCGAGGTAGTCGCCACTGGCGGCGTATTTCAGCGTGTTGCTA
>CADBHI010000009.1 GCA_902794405.1 uncultured Prevotellaceae bacterium | reverse complement strand
CTATTTGTTGCACCAGTCTTTTCTTTTATCAGCGACATTACCTGATCATCAGAAGGACGACCCTTCTGGGCATCTTCGATATCAAGGCAGGCAACGTCATCAGACATGGGTTCGTTCACAAGCTCATCCAACTCATTGTATGGTATTCGGTTCAAAACAGTCTGAGTGTCGCACAATGGGAACAACGAACCATCCTTGTCGTTATACTCATGCCAACTACTGAACTCGTAATCCTTCACCTCTTTCACCATCCCTGCCTTCAGTGGGTTTTGGTGGATATACCTCAAAAGTGTCACAAAATAAGCCATATCGTTTACTGGCTCACTCTTAAAACGCTCGCGAAACAGATGACCGTCTCTCGAATACTTGTGATTTTGTATCCCTGCATTATAGCCGTCCCTTATCGAGCTCACTGATAAAGTGGCTCTTTTTCGGGAGGGTTTACACAAATTAACCCTATTGTAAGGTTGTCCAATTGATTTAAATGGCAATATTTTTGCAAAATGTTTAATGTTTTTACTTTATCGACTAGTTTTGGGGTAGAAATGGTCTTTTAAGGCCATTTATCCCTTATATTTCATAATTTTCTGGATATTCGACATGTAAATGGCCACAGCGGTCTGCATCGTCATACTTTCAATACCGTACGAGATGTTCTGTTTCATACCTAGGTCGTTCTTCAAATGTGCGTTGAGCGGCTCTATCCGTTTTCGCTTCTTCATTTTCTGCTTAAACTCTGGTGTCTTCTCAAACTCAATCTGCTCTTTGTGAGCATCGGAGAGGATAGTAACTGTATAAGTCTTGTAATTTCCACCTTTATAGCATCCTTCGCGAAGAGGGCACTCTTGGCATTTCTTGACATCAAAAAAGTAGCTTACCTGAGCATTCTTATACGAGCGTTTCGTCTTTCCGTTGGCATCATACGTTCTTGGACGTTCCTTGCTATAATACTTATAATAGGCCAGTTCGCCTGCTGGGCACATATATGTATCTGCATCTTTGTTGTAATGGAATCCTGAGTCTATCCCATTTCGGTGACCTTGCGTAATTATAGGGTTCACGGGAGCAACCACTTTTACCTTATCTCTAAGTGCGTCGAGGTTGTCTTTACCTGCATAGGCAGCGTCAGCAATCGCACTCTCCACTTCAAGACCATTCTGTATGGCCTGTTCCACAAGCGGTACGAGGTAGTCGCCATCAGAGGCTTCGCCCGAGGTCACAGAGGCAGCGACAACGATGCTTTCAGGAGTCATTCCTATATGAGCCTTGTAACCGAAGAATGACTTTCCTGGGCCTTTGCTTCCGAACTTGGCTCCTTTGTCTTTGGATATATGCGACAGATGCTCCATGTCTTCAAGCCCTTCCTTGAGTAGGCTTACCTTGTTTGCCACCGCCGGAACCTGGGCAATGCCGTTACCCTCGAGAGAATCAATGAGTGCTTGGCAATACTCTTTCATAACTTCAATATCTGAATCCTTGCCACACGCAGGAAGGTCTTCCTTATGGAAGTTTTCTCCCCAAAACGGCTCACAAGCCTTAAGTATCTGCCCAACCATTTTACGCAGGTAGTCAATAGGGTTATAGGCTATGGATTTTGCCAACTCATGAGTGGCATCCACAATTATATCGCTCTTGCGTTTGATGATTCCTTTTGCAATGGCCATCGCGACACTCTTGGATATCAGCAGGCTCAGCAGGTCTACATCCTGCAGGCGCTGCCTGCGAAACTTGGAGAGCAATGAAGGATCTATTACGTCATCTTCAGGATTGAGCCCCAGAAAGAACTTGTATGACATGTCTGTATACGCACGCTTCACCAAATCCTCATCGGAGGCTGGATGCATGGCCTTTAACATCAGGTACTTGAACATGCGGACAGGATCCTCTGCAGAGCGCCCCATGCCTACAGAATACTTGTCTTGCAGTTCCTTGCGAACGAAGGAGAAGTCTATCTCCTCATTCATGCGACGGAATATGTGGTCACGCGGAATGAGTATGTCATAGATGCGCGCATATTCGCTCAATCGGGTTTGCTGATAATCTCCTAGCATAGCTGAAATTTTCCGCTAAGATACTAAAAATCAGCGAGATACACAAACATTTAGAGTTAATAATGTATAATAATTTGATTTTTCTCAGTAACCCAGTCAACGGAGCTCAACTGTTAATGCAGTTAACATTATGGACTTTTTCAGTGAACTCCTTATCAAGGGACTCTAAACCTCAAAGATATTCTGATGATTCTTGCGTCCCTATGGTAGCAAGCGTCCAAAGGCCGAGCGGATGCCACGCATCATGATATGGAATATCCCGGTGCCAGATGGTTTACGCGACTGTCGGGGCATTTTATCACATCAGGAGCCATGCTCCTGTCATCTTTCATCTTATCTAACTTGGTCTAAACTCGTCGTCCAAGTAACACCTAAACTCTTCCTTTTAAAACTTCATTGTGTAATCCGCAAGACAGTCCTTTTTGGTATAGGGCTTCTTGTAGTCAAGACGTTTTAGTCTGTAATTGGGTCTGGCATTCACTTTACAACGCTGAACCAAATCCTGCTTTAAAGCTACAAACATTCTCTTGTCTTGACTCGTCTGCTTTTCTTGAGCCTTAATGAATGATGTATCGGTTGGCCTTCGGGTGTCTAGCGTTATATGCCAATAATTAACCTTTGTTGGTGCATGATGTACCTTGATATAGGGTTTTATCTCCACAGTATCGAGTTTTGAAATAAACTTTCCTACTAATATAGAGTCTTTATCCCTATTCGTCGCCTGTGCTGCCACTTCTACCTTCTTAGCATACTCATCAAATGCTTTTTGACTGTCAAAACAGCGGAAATATGGAAATGGACGCCTGTGTATCGTACGTATTAAAAAACATAAACCAAAACACTCATTATCACTATATTCTGCATATAGTTCTTCTGAAGGCTCCATACCATCCCAGTCCTTTTTGGCTTCATCATTAACAGGCAGATACCGTAGATGCTTATTCGGTCTTACATCAAAAAGACCGCCTGCCAAATTCATCGAGAGATTGGCCATATTGCCTGTAAACACTTCAGGCAATATAAAGGTGCCGCCTTTATCGCCTTTGCGCTCATAGCTTTCCGGCTTACCATCCACTTTCCTAACAGCCATCAAATCAGGATACTCCGTCAAAAGACGTTCTAACCCAAGTTTTCTTCTGTAGGACGAATGAGGTAATATTTGCTTTGGATAACCTTTCTTGTTAGACATTTGCTGCTGACTCTGAAATAAGGACGTCTTTCACTGTCTTGGCAAGTTCATCCAGATTCATCTCAGCTGATACCAATAATTCTTCACCACGATGAATTGAGAAAACTACTGGAGCATCGATTTCATCTTCAAGAAACTGAGACATTGTTAGCGTAAGACCACCATTCAATTTAAATACTGTGTCAATTGTCTCATCTATCTTGTTGAAAGCAGAAATGTTGTCTAAAAATGATATGCCACACATTACATTGGCCATATATTCCATATAAGACATTCTTGTACCAGGAAAGCCATCACTGTTCTTCATAAAAGAACGTTCTATTGACTTATATCTGTATTGCCTCATTTTCTCTTCCGAAGACATTGATAATGCTTGGGTCGCTGCGACACGATATCGCAGATTCTCAGAACCCAAAAAGGTTATTGGCTGTCCAGAACGGGTTGACTTATCAAATTGTTCTGTTTTAAAGCCCCAAGAATATCCCGTACCTGAAGACTGTTTCATCTGAGCATCTGCAGGTGCAACTCCTGATGAACCCAAGGCAATACCCGTGGCCATCGCATAATTGTAGAATTTATTAGGAGATGACATTATCTACTAATGAGTCTTTGGTTATTGTGATATTCTCAAAAAACGCTGACACACCTTCTTTATCTAACTCTACAGGTACTCCTGCGATAGAATTGATGTCAAGCTGGAACATAAATGTCTTCTTAACTTTCTGCTGGCCATCTATCTGTTGAGTATAGAAACCATCAAAAAGATTATGATGGAGATTCATCTGAATAGTCTTCTCTCCAACCTGCAATTCCTTTTTAAAAATGTAGGTCAGATTAACATCCTGCATAGGACTGCCATCAAAAGCAGAACGCTTTAAAACCTTATTCCATAAGGCTGTCAAATCTGCCTGCTGGTCTTCTACAATGCCATATAATGGAGCATAAGCTATTCGCTGAACCTTTGTACCCTTCAATTCATCAAGAATAACACCAAACTTCTCTGCACAGAACTTACAGAATGATTCTTCAGTTTTGTCGCCATACTTAACATCTGTATTATATACGACATCAACCTTGCCGGGATTAAAAATGACATTATATTCTGAACCATTTTCAAGGCGATTCAAAATTCTCCAAGACATGCCGTATTGAGGCAAATTGGGATTCATACCATTAAATGGCACTCCCGGCTGGGGTACACCTAATATCTTACCTTCAGGAAGAAGCATCTCCTTAAACTTTGCAGCAACATCATCTGTATAACCGATGTTCTGCTGAATAAAGATCGTTCCTCTTAACTGAATAATCTTCAAACTTTCCTTCATAACAATATTGTTTTGCCTAGGCAGATGCAAATTTACGACAAATCTACGAAAATATCACAATTTACACCTTCCTTTTAGCATTATTTGAGAATTATATTCAATAATACACTAAATAAATAACGAAATTATGTCATTTTGTCACTATTACATTATGACTAATTCACATTATTGTTTTGTAAGCACTCAATTGATTCAAGGGCCTCTCGTTTTTGAGATTCTTTTTGTTTAACTAAGTTTTAACTATTTTGTTTGGCAATTACCATCTCAGGAGTCATTGACTCGTAGTTAGTATTCTTAGACAAGCTAGGAGTGACAGGGAGTGACAGGGGACAGGTTCATGTCACCTGGAATGTCTCACACGGAAAACACGGAAATCACAGAAAATAGGCCATCAGAGATGACTACTTGTCGCCTTTGTCTTTACGTACTCGCTTCACGGTATGTTTAAATTGATTTCCAGACTCGATTCCGTCTCACTGGTCTGCAGGTCAGGCATTACGATGTCGGTCAAGACCTCACCGAAGTGCTGCATCTTCGACTGCTGTTTTTGCTTATCTGTTTCTTTGTGAAGGTCAAGCAACTCGCGCTTTAGCTCACGAACCTTGGCGAAGGCTTCGATGATGGCAAAGGTTACCTCCCGAGCTCGCTCACCCTTCAGCACCGTTGCGAGCATATATAGCCCTCGCTCAGTGAAAACCTTGGTAGAATTGCGGTTCATCGCTGACACATTTGTGGACGAAATTTTCGACCGCAAATCGCGTAACTCATTGGCATTCAGCTCAAACATGTAGCGAACTGGGAACTTATCTGGGTTGTTACGCACAGCCTCGTTTACACGCTTTGTCTCAACTCCATAAAGGAATGCCACATCGGCATCAGCAATGACTTCTTGATTGCGAATGACTGCAATCTTGCCCTCCACCTCCCTCATCAGGGTAGACAGCAAGTCACCACTTTCGCGCTTTACTATCTCGTTCATCGTCTTGACAGGTTTGTCTTTCTTGTTTTCAGGCATTTTTCTCTTTATTTTGAAAGCCGGTCAAAAAGTTTGTAAACTGTTTAGTGTAATGTCTCACACGGAAAGCACGGAAATCACAGAAAAAGGTTTAAGAGGGCTGAGGGTCGAGGGCTGAGGGCTGAGTAACGACAGATGGCTGAAGTCAGAAGGTTGAAGGCCGAATTATTTACCGGACAACTCCATATCAAGTTTCTTACATCGAGCCACAAGTATCTTCACCAGTTCCTCACAATCACCATATATTGAATTAAATTGTTTATCGTCTATGTAATTGTTGCGATGTAGGAGTTCTATCCAGTAGAGGCTTTCGCGAGCCTCTTTCAAGGCAATATAGCTTTTCGAACGGAAATCCTGCCTACTTATCGCATTACATGCCTCTGCGTTATTGGCGCCAATGCTCGTGCCTGCACGAAGCAATTGGTTACATAAGTTACTTACAGCCTGTAGATATACAGGTAAAGTTTTGTTATATACCCGCTTTCCATTTACCATCTTGTAGCCAGGCTTCTTATTTGCAGCCTGCTCAAGAAGGTAATCATTCAGCTTGATTATCCTATCACCAAATGCGAGGCATTTGTTTTGAATGGCATCGGAAATCTCAGACATGATGGATGGAAGATGTTAGATGGAAGAAGGAGGATGTGAAAGGAGCCAAGCTCCTGACATTACCCAAAGATTGTTAGCAGCCAAGGATGGCAGGGGTCAGATACGTATCATACCAAGATCACTATTACTTATCATACCTTTTATACTGTAATTGGGTTTAACAGCGCAAAGGTACAACCTTTTCCTCAAATTACCATGTCACACTTTTGGACGCTTACGGGAATTTATAGTAAATTACGGTATTTACGCTTCAGCAGTGGAGCCTTCTTGATGCAGTCCTTCAACTGCTGGAATAGAGAATAATCTATGATTCCCAAATCTTCAACCTCGGCCTCCATCGCATCAAGGTACTGCTGTTCATACTCGTCAACACCCTCACCATAGACAAACGTCGGACGAGAGAAACGGAAAGACCCCGTTATCTGAGTGCTTGGACTGAACACAAAGGCGTTTACCTGGCGCTCAGGTATATCAACACAACCATCAGTTATCATAACATCGGAGGGAATATGATCTTTACTCGTTGGGAGCGATGCCATCATCACCTCATCGTCTATGTGCTTCAGCACAACATAGAACTTCGGCTTAGGAGTATTACCGTTCTTGAACTCAAACGGGGAAAACTTCAGCAGTTTACCTTCTTCGTACATAGCAATAGCCTACTTCCTTAAGAGATTGGCCATCTGGCGGTTCTCTAATACTTCTTCATAATACGCGCGATGATCGGGACAGAGATGCCTGCCCATATCTATCACAATATTGGAACTATTGGCGCGCTTTTCCTCGAAATCTTCCAACAAACCATGCTCCTTGGCAGTATCATACCACAAAGAACCTTTCTTATGGGTTTCGCTGATAAGCTGCTCGGAATTCATCCAACCATATTTCTCCATCACCTGACCCATCACCTGAATCTCGGCATCAGAGAACTCATCGTCGTTGAACTCACGTTTGGGAGTAACCTTTATACCCTGACCATTAAACTCCAAAGCTATGAATTCTGACAGCAAAACAGGACTGTCAGACAGTTCCTCGAACACATCAACAGATACAGGACCCAAGCGCCATACTGAATAAGGGATAGCAAGCATCGGCACATGGTACTGCTGCACCATTCGCTCCTCCATTAAGAACAGAAGTTTAAGTATCTCTGTCTTATAAGGATACTTGGCACGCTGGGCAATATAAAGTACCGTATTGCCTAATTTCTGTCTGTTGGATTCTGAAAATCTGCACATAGCTCCACGTTTTGACTGCAAAAGTAATAGTTTTCTCCGGATTATCCAAATATTGAGACGATTTTTATATCAGTTCGAGCCAGTCGGAGGGAACGAAGGTGATGGCGACGGCACAGATGCCGTTGACCTCGACGACGACGCAGCGGCGCTTCTTGATGCGACGGATGATGCCGGTGCAACCGGCGAACTCGCCATCGGTGATGCGGACGGCCTGGCCGGGCTTGCTGAAGAAGGCAGCATTGTATTCGAGGTAGTTGACCTTGTCGGTGTTCGCGGTGACAGTACGGATGAAGTTCTCCATCTGACGGTCGGGAACAGTGAGGATGCGGTCCTCGGCATCTTCGGGGGCGACGGCATCGGTCCAGTAGCGCATGGCCGAGAAAGCGGACTGATGCTTGAGATCGGTGATGACAACACGGGTGTCGTGGATGAAGATCAGGCCGGGGATGGCGGGGACGAGACGGCTCTTGACATTGAAGTCCTCACGGTCGTGAACGATCTTCATGGGAAGGAAGTTCTCGATGCCCTTCTGGTCGAGGTGCTTATGAATCTGGAGGACGCGGTCGCTCTTGTCGTAGGCCACCCGCATGGGATACCAGAGGGGCTGACGCATCTTCTCCTGAAGCTGTTTCGACAGGAAGGGGTCACTGCCACTTGGGATGGCAGAGGACAGGAGGGAGCCGGAAGTGTTAGTACGCATCACAGGTGCACTGTCGTTCAGCAACATACGTGAATTGTCATGAAACTGGGTGCAAAGGTACGCATTTTTTTCTATATACATTATATAATAAGGCAATTATTTTCATTTTGACTTGAAAATTGGAACAAAACGTGATGCAAGTCAAGTCGTACCGCCCACGTTTTAAGAAGTTTTAACGTTACCGTTCTCTCATAACCTCATCTGGATAATAAATCCTTACCCCATTGGGATTCTTTGGTTTCTCCCTCAAGAACAAGGCATAATGGATTTCATAGTTCTTTGCAAAGGGTAAGCCTTTGGCAATTGTCTCAAGACGCGTCAACTCTTCTTTTGCGTCGATATGCTCTTGCCATTTGCATTCTCCCAAGAATAAATGCTTACCATCAAATGACTCGGCAACAATATCCAGCTCCACAGGAAGATATTTGTCTTGTTGCTCATTGTAGTAGCTGCCCCACCAGCGTGCAGCTAATCCATATAGAACACCATCAGCCCCATGAGAGCTTATATAGTTCCTACATAATTCCTCCCAAGCATGGCCATAAAAATCGTTTTCGGTTTTCTTAAACATATCCAAAACGGCTTGGCTGTTACCCAACTCTATCAAGGAGTTGTAAGGAAGAACATAACGATAATGGAAACGAAGCAATGGATCGGAGACGTGATACAGGCCTTTCTTACTCTTCTTCTCATCCTCACCAAATGGGACTTCCTTGTTAATAAAGCCGAGTTCCTTTAACCTCGACAGCTGTGGAGTGATGTCTGTGGCTTGCTTCTCTGCCCGCGATGCTATCTCTGACATCTTGTTTGCACCATAGCCTATAAATGACAGAATGGATGAAGCCTGAACCGTGTCACGCATTTCATCATACAGCAGTTTTGACGGCTCTTCGTGCAAGGTCCCCTCTGAGGTCAGCATCAGGTTTTCTATGGCATCATAAAGACTGTCATAGTTTTCGCGTAATTCCCAGTACCTTGGAACACCACCCCAAATGGCGTACTCCCTAACAGCTTGTTCTGCGTCACACCGTAGTGCCTGGCCGGCAAATGATGGTGCAAGAGGACTCATCTTCATAATTTCATCTGCCCTGCCATAAAGCGGTTCCTTACTGTCAAGAACAAAACCTTGCATCATCTGTTGTGATGAACCGCAGATAATCAAGTCGAACTTCAACTTCTTGTCGTCAAGCAACTTCTGGAGGATGGATGGTAGGGCTGGACAGCTCTTTACAAGATAAGGGAATTCATCAAGGCATATGGTAATACGATGGTCTACAGATCTGTTCAGACTAACAAAAAGCGACTCCCATGTTGGATAGGTAGCCATGCTGAATCCTTCGATGCTCATAGCCACAGTAGCAGAGAACAACTGCCGCTGACTTGGTTCCGAAGTTCTGTCTGCCAAGAAATAGATGTCACCCCGGCTAAAGTCCATCACCCTTTTAATTAGTGTGGACTTGCCAATACGTCTACGGCCATATATCACTATGAACTGAGGTTTCTCTCTTTTCAGAGATGCCTGCAAACGAGCATATTCTTTCTTCCTGTCGACAAACTCCATATCTCCAAACTATTATGATGCCACAAAACTCTCACATATCTTGTGCAAAGATACTCTGTTTAGCTCATCCAACCAAATCTTTTAGAAATAATTAAGAATATAATCCTACTTTATAATAATTCTGCTTTATATTTCTAACTGTTACGTCAGATGCCTCGGAAGCGTACAAAACAACAAATCCCTGAGCCATTGCGGGCTCAGGGATTTATTGGGGAGATGGACGGCTACAGGTCCTGGTACTCTGTCTTGGCATCAAAGCAGGGACATTCCTTGCGGACGCCGGGGAGGTCACGGTGACCGAGGATCACGGCATTGGGGTAGTCAACTTTCAGCGACTTCAGCAGGGCATGCAGGGCTGCCTTCTGCTCCCGGGTGCGGGTGTCGGCGTCACAGCCTTCAGGGGTCAGGCCGCCTTCGTAGCAAACGCCGATGGAGTGCTGGTTATAGTGCCTGGCATGTGCCCCCGGCAGATTCTCGTGTCGCGTCTGGTACATCTGACCGTCACGGGTGATATAGTAATGGTAAGCGGTGAACCCAAACCTTGCGTCGTGGCAGGCTATCAGGTCTTCAACCGAGAATCGGCGGTCACTGCGGGTCGCCGAACAATGGATAACAATAAGGTCAATTCTTCGCATAGTTTTTTCATTCATTTAGACCGTCAAGCGCCCATGCAACCCTGCACAGCAATGGTGCCAAGGATAGTGGTTATGACGGTGGCTGCGATTTTCAGCACTTTTACTACTTTGTTCCAGTTTACTTTGATCATCGTTTGTTCTGTTTAATACAACTTTCCTGGTGAAGAAGTTAAGAAGTTATAGTAGTTAAAGAAGTTAAAGACAATAGTCCTACTACTGCTAACTTCTCTACTTTGGAATGATGGGGGAATAGGTTTTGCCCTCTCGCTCGACCTTGGTCGCTTGGTTTGCAAAGAACTTCTTTAACTTCTCTAACTTCTTTAACTTCTCTAACTTCTAAACTTTCCCTTACGGCTGATCGGGCTCTGCCTGCTTGATCACGATCTGGCGGATGGGGGTGCGCTCCTGGTAGGTCACGTCCTTACCGTCGATGGTCTTGTGCTTCACCTCGACATAGTCGTTCATCTGGAAGGTGGCCTGCTTGAGCAGCGCCTTCTTAGTGAGCTTGTCACTCTCGTCACCAGAGGCCTCGGGCAGGAAGTTGATGCGGATGCCCTTGATGTTCAGGTCGGCACGATAGTCGGCGATGGAGGCGGCACCAGTGCCCTCGATGCCGGCCTTGAAGGTGCCGAGGCCATCGAGCTTGATGGGAACGCCCTCGAGCAACAGGTGACGCATACAGCTCACGGCGTTCTGAAGCACCAGCACCAGCATCTCGTAAGAAGCTAACTTACCGTGTTCGCTAAGGTGCTTGGCGAAACCCTTCAGGGTCAGTCCATCGCGGGGAAACACTCGTCCGTAGTACATACCGTAGCCCTTCGACTCGGTGTTGTTGTTCTTGTAGAGGTCTACAAGCATGGGAATTTCATTTGCTACTGCCATAATTTTAATGAGTAATTAATAATTAGTAATGAGTAATTTTTGTGTCTTCACAAACTGGGTGAGTTAGTCGTGCTAAGTGGCCGAGTTAGCACTGCCAAGTGGCCCAGTTTATAGATGCATCTTGATGACATGTGCAAAGGTACTACATTCTGGAGGGGCACTTTCCGCGTAAGGTACTCGATGGTCGTAGAATGTCGAAGAATGTCGTCTAAGGTTCTATATCGATGCAGAACTTATCGCAGATCCATTGCACGATGTTGGGAGGAAGGATGATCATGCCAGGGTGAAGACCTAAGGCTTCAAGCTCCTTTCGATAGGGTTTGCACCAGTTATTGAGGGTCCTGGCGGTGACTCCAGCATAGTAGCCGATTTGTTGTCTTGTCATTGCTTTCATAGTAATGAGTAATGAATAATTAGTAATGAGTAATTATTTCTGTGCTTTCTGTGATTTCCGTGTGACATTTACCCCGATTCGAAGAGGTAATCGACGAGGTCGATTTTACGGCTTTTCTGCTCCTCTGTGGCATGCTGCTCGAGGAGGGGAGAGACGCGGATGGGAGGGGAGTCCTCCCAGAAGGGCTGCTGCATGACGAGTTGTGCTGCCTCATACCATCGACGGTAGGTCGTGCCCTCAGGGTCGGTATCGGGAAAGAGGATGACCTTATGACCACGCAGTGGCCGGAACTTGTCTGCCTGTATGTTACCCAAGCCTCCGGTGGCCAACCAGATACTCTGGGGGTACAGCTCAGAGAGGATGACGGCTGATTTCTCGGCTTCGACGATTGCCACGGTTCTGGTCGTCCCATAGGAAAGCAAATGCAGGCCGAACAGGCAGTGAGATGTCTCGTGAGGTGCATTGGGAAAGGGGTCACGGCGGGCGAGCAGGGTACTGACCCACGTCGGGTGCCGACCCTTGTCGCGGTGGCAGTCGGGGAGGTAGTACATCACCTTGCCGTCATGGATTGCGTCATGGTTGTCTATCTGCCAGAAGATGACACCCTGCTGGCGGGTGGCTCCCAACCGATAGCGACGGGCTGCCCGCAGCATCTGTCTCTCAGAAAGATAATGACAGGCCACCACGGCCTTGCAGAACTGGCTCTCCGTGGAAAGGGCCTTGCGCCACATCGTCGGGAAGGCCACTATGTGTCCCTCGAACAGCTCGATCTTGAGCCCAAGCTCTCGGCCCATGTTTCGGAAGGTATGTGAAAAGATGTCGTTCGTTGTCATTGTTTGGATTGTCTTGCCGTCACCGTTGCCCCCTCATCCTGTTGCCCCCTACCGGTAGCACCCCTCATACTATAGCCCTCCCTCTTTAGAGAGAGGAGGGCATGTATAGAGGGGGTAGCTTACCGTGGGGGCGACAGGATGAAGGTCACCCGTTTGTAGCGGTCGAATGTCTTGGTGATGACACCCTTGGCCACCGCCTCGTCGAGCACCCGGTAGTAGTATTGCTTCTGGCGTATGTGACTCAGTTTCATCACCGCTTCCATCATCTGTTCGCTGCTCATCGAGGGCACGTTGCCCATGGCATCGCCGAACAGTCGTCGCAGGTCCCATTCCCAGGAACGCTCAGCGTCGTCGTGGTGTATGATGTATTCCTGGTTCAGCGCCTCCGTCTTGTCGACGGTGCTGGTGAAGCGTCCCTGGGCATCGCGACCCTGTTCACTATGCTGTACCATGACGGGGATACCGTCGTCGCCGATGCGGTAGTAGAGCTTCTGGTCATTGCGGTATTTGCGGCTCGTGTTCATTTCCACGCTGAACAGCTCGCCCTGTCCTATCGGTGCACAGTTGAACACCTCGAACGACTTCTGCATCAGTGCCGAGCCGAGCCATCCGCGCAGGTTGCTCTTCTCACCCGAGCGATTCAGGTGGATGACGGTCGTGATGTTACAGTCATACTCGTCGGCCAGGTGCAGCAGCTGCTCCATCAGCTCCTGCGCCTTCGGGCCGTCGTTGATGTCGGTCAACAGGTCGGCAATGCCATCAAGGACGACGATGTCGGGCCGGTAGGTGGCAATGGCCACGCCCAGCATGTCGCGTCGCTCCTTCACCGTGGCAGCCCGCATGTTGAACACGTAGAACAACTCATCGGGGAAAGGCGTTTTGTCAGCATTTCCGATCATCCTGCCGACACGGTTGACGAGAATCTCCTTCGTCGTGTTTCGGCTCTGCTCCGTGTCATACCACATCACCTTGAGCGGCTCCTCCCTGATGCGCTCCATGGCCAGCACACTACCAGTCCCTTTTTGAGGATGGACGTCATCAGAAAGGGCTGGCGACTTCTCTATGGCACCACATGCCATAGCCATCGACGTGAAGAACGTCTTGCCGCTCTTCGCCGCTCCTGTAATGGTGGTCAGCTCCCTTCGTGGAAAGCACGGTTTTCCGAAAAGTCTGAACAGAAACACCTCCTCTGCAATCTCCGTGGTCGAGGTCAGCCGGAAGGTGTCGAGCTGCTCTACCTCATGCGTGATAAGAGGAGAAGCCTCGCCGGCATGGGCGAGCTCCTCCACGACTTGATGATTCATTTTTCTTTACTTTCTACGATGACTGCCGTTGTGTTTCCTTAATCTCTTCATCTCGTCAGAGAACTCAAAGAACTGCTGGTCTCCCATCTTGAAGATCAGGTTCCCGAGTGCCATCCATACGATGCTGAATTTCCACCACGTCATTTTCCATGCCATCCCTGTCAGGATGCGGAGTACGCGGTGCAGCTGCATGGTCGCCAACCGCTTCCTGCAGAAGTCTTTCCTGTTGATGCCCACACCATCGCTGATCTCCGTCAGCCATCCATTGTTCTTCACTGTGCCCAGGATAATCCCGGCAAAATCGCTTGTTAATTTTTCTCTCAAAAGCATGATCGAATAATTTGAATTTATTAAACAAAAAAAGATAAAAGCGCCACTCCACACGAGTGCGCCCCCAAAAGTATTAAAAACTCCACACATGTCCGTGACAACATGTCGTCACGAACTCTACAGAAATGTTAAATAAAATGCCAACATTTAGCAAAGTTTAATCATTGTCCAGACCCCAAAGTCATTTTTTTCTTCAATTTCCGAGCAAAAAATTTGGAGGGAACACCAATAATTCGTATCTTTGCACCATTGCATGTAATTACAAAACCTAAAACGGACATCATTCATGCAGACGATAGACTTCATACCGTTAACTCCTGGCAGAGATTAGTGAGTTTGTGGCTATTAATCATATTAAATAAGAAAATATTAACCTCCAATAAACGATAAATATTATGAATACAATGATTCTATGTTTTCTTTGCGATACTCTTGTTACTTATGACACGATTGCCGTGAAATGTGCAAAGGCTGTAGAGTTTTGCCTGCCTGTCATGAAAGAGGCAGAAACGAATTGGCAGGATGTAGTGATTGTCGGTGTCATTTGTCTTGCAATCTGTGTAGTCGCTTGGCTTGCAAAAGCAGCCGTATTAGGCTGGAAGGAAAAGGTCATTAATGCCCAAGAAAACGAACGGAAAGAGAAAGACTCCAAGGAAGTAAGGGACAGTGTAAGAAAACTTAAATATGATTTATTAGACAAATACCTTGATTTATTGAAAGAACGGGCCAAGGATAAGGGACGCGTTTCCATAGGTGACTTTGAGAAGCAGAGAAAAGAATGCACAAAGATATTGTTAGATTTACTTCATAATGAAAAAAACAGTCAAGAAGAATTGCGAGATAAAATAAAGACCTTTATTGAGGCAGAAAAGCTGCAGGTGCAATCAGGGGATGATGAGATTATAATCCACCAGTATAGGAAGGCATTGCAATATTTGATGGAGTTGTCCCTAAAGGATAAATTAAATGAATTTTCAGCAGATACACTTAACTCGTTTTTCGAGAAATGAAGAAGAAAGTAAGTATTAGTTATTCCCTGCGATTTGACAGAACGCTATCGCACGATCCATTCCGGCAAGTATTCATCTTGTTGGGAATCTTGGTGGTTGCATTTATGCTGTCGTATCTCTTGCTGTCTATTTTTGGTGGTGACTGGCAGGAGTATTGTGAAGCAAAGCAAATAAACGAATGGGTGTTTCCACTCTATCTGTTGATAGACGGTAATGCTTTTAGCAATTTCTATAATGATGACCACGCCAGTAAAGGTGCCGTCTTTGCTGCCTGTCTGACTTATGTGATTGGTGTCATTATCTTTACAGGTATGATTATCTCAGTCATGACGAACATGATAGAGCTGAGGGTTAAAGACCATAAAGAGGGGCGTATACACTACCTGAAGTCGGGTCATTATATCATTTTGGGTTATGACGAGATGGTGCCGTCGTTTATTACGCATATCTTTGACGGGGACAAGGATGCATACGTGCTGATCCTCACTTCGACAAAGTCGACAGAAATCAAAGAGAAGCTGAGGAACTCGTTCAATGATGAAAGGATGAAGCATATTATCGTCAACTATGGCCATAAGACATCAACGGAATCCTATAAAGGTATCCATTTAGAGGCAGCGGAACATGTGTATATTATAGGTAACCACAGTAAACCTGCTCACGATGCTATCAATGTGGAATGCGTAGACAGCATCTATCGATACCTCAGCGACCCCAAAGTTACTCAGCGCCCTGGCGGTATTACCTGTGTTTTCAAGGATTTGGATACATACGCGGCCTTTAAGACGTCGGACATCTTCAAGAAAGTGACAGATTTAGGTTTAGAGTTCACACCTTATAACTTCTATGCGGGATGGGCCAAGCAGGTGTTCGTAAAGAGAGAATATAAGGAGTTTGACAATCCAGATGCTGAACCGAATAAATATCCTGCCGTGTATGGTGATGGCATCAAGCCTGATGACAAAAAGAAAGTACACTTGGTGTTTGTGGGAACAACAAACTTTGCTGTAGCCTTTGCGATGGAGGCCGCCCACGTGCTACACTTTCCTAATTTCGACAATAAGGACAAGAAAACACTCATCACTTTTATTGATAAAAATGCTGACAAGGAAAAGGACGAGTTTATTATCCGCAACCGCCATTTCTTTGAGGTGCAGCCTTATTATTATTACGATTTGACAAGTGAGGAGAAAGAGGATATGGAGCCGCAGGGCATTAGGACCGATTTCCTGAAGTTCGAAGGAAAGAATGCCGATTTCCTTGATGTAGAGTTTGAGTTTATTAAGGGCGATGTATTCTCTAAAAAAGTTCAAGATAAAATATCGGGATGGGCAGATGATACAACGGGGCAATATCTCTCCATATTCCTCGCCTTGTCTGATCAGCGTCAGAACTTCGTGATGGGTATGAATATGCCTGACAACGTGTATAATAACGAGATACCTGTATTTATTCGTCAGGATCGATCAGACAATTTCGTTACCAACCTGCGAAAAACCGATGAGAGGGACAATGACCACAAATTAATATATACAATAGTAAAAGCTGACGGCTTGTTAGATACAAAGAAACGCGATGCTCGCTATGCCAACATCTATCCCTTTGGCATGAACGAAACGGCATATAGTGCTGACAACCGTTCGCTGAAACGGGCTAAGTTGATTAACTATCTGCATGAGACAGCGAACTATGAAACCTATAAGTTCCAAGGAATACTCGTTTTGGACTCTATGCCAGAGAGCAGGATTTGGGAGGAGGCCAATGAG
This sequence comes from uncultured Prevotellaceae bacterium, assembly GCA_902794405.1. GTDB lineage: Bacteria > Bacteroidota > Bacteroidia > Bacteroidales > Bacteroidaceae > Prevotella. Next base: position 34,736 of record CADBHI010000009.1, on the reverse strand, counting down.
AAATGGCATAAGTTGACTGTTGCCTTGAAATGGTCGAACCTCTACAATTCCTATACTATTAGGACAAAGCTGGCCTGTCTTCGCGCGATGCGTGGTCTGAGTATTGACGATAAGTCACACGACTACGACACACTCTCAGAAGATGAAGTCGATGTAATGGCCAAAATGGAGCACAACCGATGGAATGTGGAAAAGTTGCTCATGGGATATCGGAAGGCTCATGAGAATGAGGACAAATATGCGCATGGGGACTTTGCGGACAAACTGAAAAAGAACAAAGACCTGTTTATACATCATGACATCCGACCCTTTGACGAACTTAACATTATCAAGGAGCTTGATCATGAGTTCTCTCGATATATCCCTTGGATTATGAAAATGACAGAAAAATAAGAGTGTATGATGGAGTTTATTTTGGAGCCAATCAATCAGTATGTATTTATAACGACGCTGGTACCGATTGCAGCGTATCTTATATACATCTATATACGAGATGAGTATAAGAAGGAACCACTTATTAGCTTGCTGGCAGCAGTTTTGTTAGGTATTTTTTCTGCCTTCATACTTATTTTAGGTGATCTGACAGAGCAGGAAGCAATAGGCCGATATGGGTTTGTCAAATGGTATGAGTGCTGGAGAACGGGATTCTTGTCATGTGCAGTACCTGCTGAGGTGGCAAAGTTCGTGACCCTTTCGTTATTCCTGTTTTTCAACAAGTATTATGATGAATATGTAGATGCCGTCGTTTACTCTGTATGCATCGCATTAGGTTTTATCGGTATTATGAACGGATGGTACTTATATAATAATGAAGATAACCAATTGGTACAAGGACTGTTGAGTGCATTTGTCCTGATTCCTGCTCATTTTACTATTGGCACAGTTATGGGATATTTCTTTGCCTTAGCAAAACTTCGTCATAGAGTGTATTTCTATTTGCTTGCATTAGTTGCAGCAATCATCGTTGACGGATGTTTTAGTTCGTTACTCCTTTGGATTGATTATCAGGCATCTCTTTATGTTATTGCGATTGTTATTTTAGTTATATTGAGCGTGATTATGCATGGATTGACTCATGGGGTAGGAATAGAACATCTGATTATAAGTGATTCTGATAAAGGAAAGAATAATGACTGTATTTGAGATCATTATGCCTTTTGTCCGCCTCTGGATTTCCTATTGAGCTTAGTTAATTATCATATCGGAGAATAATAATAACAGACCAAATATGAGTAAAGCGAATTACAAAGTGTTTATCATGCCCATCGAAATTGGTGTCATCGATATCACCCTAATGCTATATAGAGACCGATTGCTGAATCCCTTATTACCTAATTCATATTCATTTGTTGACTATGAAATGTAATAATTGTGGGTATATCAATAAACCACTTGATGAGGCTTGTGTTTGTTGCGGCAGCCCCTTGAATGCAAATGTTGTTGGTTTTTTATATTCCATTTCGCGAATGGGAATGCCAGAATACTGGCCTTTGCATATTGGTAAGAATACAATAGGACATTCAAAGGATAATGATATTGTATTACTTGGAAAAACAGTTTCTGAGTATCATGCTGTGATTATGATTGAAAAAGTTCAAAGTGGCATCGAGGTCCTGATTAAAAATGTAGGTCCAGACAATTTGACAAAGATTAGCGGAGAGGATTTGAGCTTGTCCTGTTTTACATGCAAAAATGGAGATATAATTGAGATCGGAAGATATCAACTATATTTAATCATCATCAATTCTGAGAAGGTTGGCTTGAAGCCTTCTGATATATTTGAAGAAATGGAACCAGAACCACTTCCAGCACCATTTCCAGAACCTATATGTCATGAGGCCATGATTGATTATGAAGGTTGTACTAAGGAACCAGAGTCTGTATGCCAAATGGAAAGTATTATCACTTATGAGACACAGAGTATTTCTTATATTGCACAAAAGACAATACGATTTAAGAATTGGCTTTCTTCGTCAACCAATAGCACTGTACTTTCTTCCATCTTTGCACCAGCGGAAATAAAGCGTAAATCAACAATGTTGGTTCAGGTGTATCTTCATTTATTGGAAGAAACCGAGAAGGTGAAAAAACTTGCACAGGAATCGGATAAGAATGCAAAACGACGAGATTATATGCCATTACAATGCAAACTGAAGAAAGGTGACAAGGTGGATGTGCTGCTGAATCTCTATGGAGAAACGTTGCTGAAGTCAGAGAAAAAAAGCGTCGTATGGCAAGGTTCTTTCACAAAATGTAGTTTTGATTTCTTTGTCCCAAAGAATATTGATGTGGATGAGTTGAACTGTGTGGCACAGATGACAGTTAATGATATACCTGTAGGCGAGATGAGATTCATTACAAAGATTGTGGAATCGCCAAGACAGTTGAATCCAAAGATTATCGCGCATAAGTATAATAAGGTGTTTGTCTCATACGCTCACAAGGACGAGGCGAAGGTGAAGTCGTTCCATGAAGGTTTGAAGTTGGCTGGCATAGAGCATTTCTTTGACCGTGCTTATCTGAAGACTGGTGACATTTTCCCCCAGGTTATACAGGACTATATTAATTCTGCTGACTTGTTTGTGCTTTTCTGGTCAGAAAATGCCGCTGAAAGTGAATACGTAAAGAAAGAACGCACACAAGCTCTTAGACGAGCCTTCCCGCAAGTGCGACCTCAGCAGGCTGCCAAGCTCTCAATCTATCCCATGAGCATTGAGCCTCGTGCAGAACTGCCAAGTGACATGAAAGATAATTATCATTTTGGAGAAATATAAATGCAAAAATGCTAACCAACTGAAACATTTTTCTGTAAAAAGGAACTTTTTCCATTTTTTTTTGTAACTTTGTGGCCGAAGAACCTAAAACTAAGGCTTATGAGTCGGAAGTTTAACACTAAGAAGTTTATCTGGGATATGAACAAACATATCTCTCAAGACGAAATCAGGCGAATCATCATCAGTGACATGGTGAAGAAAAGGAACTCTATTGTTCCTGTCGTTGGTGAGGATTCGATTGCGTTTCCATTTTGTGCGCATTTAATCCTCGTTTGGTTGTCCCGTGATAATTTGAAATGGATTCGTAGCGTATTTATGGACGAGGCCTGTGATGCCAGAGATTGTAGGCTTAAATACAAGACACAAATTAGTTTGATTGCATATTAAATAAGGAATAAGATATGGAACCGCGTAAATATCAATTCAACAATTCAACATTGACGATTGTCTTTGGTGACATTCTAACATCAAAGGCTGAAGTAATATTATGCAAAATTTGAAAGATTATTTTACTTATATATCAAGCAAATTTGAATAAAGTCAATCACAATATGGAAACGAAATACGACATCTTTATCAGCTATCGCCGCGATGGGGGTGATAAATATGCCCGTACCATTCAGCAGGCGTTGGAGAAACAATATCGTGTGTTTCTGGATTTTGATGAACTGAAGGATGGGGTGTTCGATCGTCGTATCATGGATGCAATCAGTCAGTCGTCCGTATTTCTTTTGTTATTGACAAAAGGGGCTCTCGACCGTTGTGTGAACGAGGGCGACTGGGTACGTGAGGAAATCCTGCACGCAGGAAAGTGCAATTGTCATATTGTGCCAGTGAACATTGATGATTCTTTCGATGGAATTCCTGAGTGCCTACCTGAAGAGTTGAAAGCTTTAGTTGGTGCCCATCAGTTCTCTGAACTTCAGACAAAGACTCTCTTCAAGGCATCTATGAGTCAGCTCATAAATTATCGTATAGCACCTTATATCATTCAAAAGCAAGAAACAGCCACTGGTGCCGAGATTCATATCGAATCTGATGCCGACTGTCAACTGTTCCACTTCAAGAATCCTATGAGAGTTATTCATGCTGGTAATGACGAAGTGGTTCATCTCAAACGCGGTAAGCACAAATTGGAGTTTGTCTCCGTGGAGTACGAGGAAATTAAAGACATGCATATCCTTGAAATCCCAGACGAGGACTACACTGACTTCTTGGAAATAAAAATGAAGAAGAGAGTTGAAGAAAAATGGGGTGAGGAGGAAGCAATGCGGAAAGCTGAAGAGGAAACCAGACGGAGAGCCGAGGAAGAAGCAAGAGTGAAAGCTGAGGAAGAGAACAAGCGGAAAATAGAAGAGGAAGCTCGTCGGAAGGCGATAGAATCGGCTCGAAGGGAAGATGAGGCAGAAGCAAAACGAAAGGCGACAAAAGATAGTAAGAAACAAGTATTGCAGAGTGTCAAATATACTTGGCCTTGGATAATCAGTATTGTAGGTGTGTTTACTTGGGTACTAATATTGACATTATCAAAGATGTCAGGTGATAATATTGAAAGTCTAAGCGATAGTCAGACTATGCAGTTAGATACCAATACATGGAAACGTATAGGAAATTTTAGTGAGGGATTAGCTATTATTAAGGGTGACAACCAAAAATATGGTTATATTGACACCTCCATGACGGTAGTAATTCCTTGCAAGTGGAAAGTCGCATCTGACTTTCATGAGGGGACGGCTCAAGTTATAGGAGACAATTACAAATATGGCTTTATCGACAAAACAGGGAAAGTGGTCATTCCTTGTAAGTGGAAATATGCACATTCTTTCTGTGAAGGATTAGCTACTGTCGCGGATGATAATGAAAAATGGGGCTTTGTTGACAAAACGGGAAAAGTGGTCATTCCTTGTAAGTGGAAATATGTACATTCTTTCCTTGAAGGATTAGCTGTCGTTGAGGATGATCATGAAAAATGGGGCTTTATCGACAAAACTGGTGAAGTGGTTATTCCTTGTAAGTGGAGACGTTCAGAATCCTTCCATGAAGGATTTGCTGCAGTTGAGGATGATCATGAAAAATGGGGCTTTATCGACAAAACTGGTGAAGTGGTTATTTCCTGTACGTGGTTTGCGGTCTCGCGTTCCTTTTTTGGAGGCAATGCTTGTGTTTTGGACTATGACTTTCAACCATACACAATTGACAAGTCGGGTAAGATTGTAAAAGGCGATGCGGATAGCATTATTGTAAAGCCTAAAGGCAAAGTAATTAAAGACAAAGTAATGGAAATACTATGAATAGGAAGTTACTATTTGTTAATTATAAACAGGTTAAAGAATGCAAATATGGATATCAGACAGACGACAAGGGTGTTCGACGAGCAGGCGTTTGTTGGCGGAGGGTATAACGATGATTACATCCTCGCAGTAGGAAATCGTATGATACTTGATCGTAAACGATCCCCCGATTCAATGATAAGAAAGGAAACATCCCTCATGACTAAGTTTTTTATTGTTATCTTTTTATTTCTTTCTCCTTCTGTTGGTGCTCAAACCGGCATCACCATAGATAATGAATTGTTCTTCCGTGTGGTAATACCCCTTGTCAATAAAGGGCATACTGCGACTATTCTTGCAAAGGGGAAAAGTATGATTCCATTTATCTGCGATGGTGATAAAGTGCTGCTGGAAAAATATGAACGCTACAAGAATGGTGATGTTGTCCTCGCCCACCTTTCTGAGGGAAGGTATGTATTGCATCGCATTGTGTCTCTACACAATGATAGTGTGGCATTGATGGGCGATGGCAATCTTTACGGCCGTGAATATTGTCCAGTTGACAGTCTTAAAGCATTATGCAGGACTATGATTGGCAAAAAGGGCAACAAGATCTCTTTAGATACTGACATTCAAAAATCACGTGTTGAATTATGGCACGCTTGCTTATCTAAACGTGAGGCCTTGCTTTCCTCTTTTACTATTCCCGATGACACTTTTTGGGAAAACCTTTTCCTCTCATGTATAAAACTCGATAGAGATATAAAAGTTACGATAAGACCTTGTTATGAAATTAAGGAATTCGAGCAAGAAAAAAACATAATATCAACAGAGTCGTCAAATGTTGATTTTTCAAGTTTAATATCTCTCAATGAGAGTGCAGAGTTCCTGTTTAATAAAATGAAGGGGCAAAACCTTTGCCTTGATGAAGTTGTGGGGATACTGCTTCAAGAGTATGATGTGGAAAAGAGTACTGCAACTAATGATTGCCTTGATTTGTTAACAAAGTGGTTTTCACTTGGAATCCTGAAAATTGTAGTTGTTTGATGTAACCTTTGATATGAGTAAAATGAATTACGACGTTTTTATCAGTTATAGACGTAAGGGCGGAGCAGAAAAGGCTCAACTGGTGAAGAGCGAGATAAAGCAGAGAGGGGTAGAGGAGGAACATATCTTCCTTGACACTCATAGCTTGCACGATGGTGACTTTGAGCAAAAGATAAAGGTTGCTATTGAGCAATCTCAAAGTGTTATCATAATCATCAGCAAAGGATGTTTTGACGAAGTGAAAGAGACTGATTTCTGGTATATCGAGATCAAAGAAGCCTTGCTGCAAGGGAAAAAGGTCATTCCAATATTCTTTGATGGCATCACTTCTTTTGCAACTTTAAATGTCCCTCAAGAACTTGAGGAATTGACAAAGAAAAATGCTGTAACATATCAACATGAGTACGCAGATGCGGCGTTTGACAAGTTAGTCATGTTCATTGGCCTTCAGGAAGAAGAGTACCCAATAAAGAAGCGAGGATGTCTTTTTAGCTTCAAATACAAAGGTTGCTTAGTGTCTGTGGCTTTAATTGGACTTGTCGTATTCGTTTTGGCTCCGATTTTCCTATCGCAGTTTGGCTCAACAGGTTCTCCGGGAAAAGATGATAAAGTATGTTATACTCCTAATAGTAATACTAAACGTCAATACAATCCGGATATTGATGAAGATGGTGTATCTATGGCTGCTCCTAAAAGTGCCCCCCCAGAAAAAAAGAATGAGGAGTTATACGGTAGATGGCAAGGATTGAACGAAGACATGATTTTGTCTTTTCAAGCTAAAGATGTAATAATGGAAAAGCAAGATGGTGGAATCATAAAGATAAAGCGAGGAGAATATAGAGTAAATGGTAATCGTATTGTGTTTAACTGGGAAAAAGAAGGAAAGCAAGTAGTACGATTTGATATAGTGGGAGATGAACTTCGTTTAAATTTTGAAGATGGTCAGATGATCATGCTTATAAAGCGATTTAAGAGTCGCCCGCTGACTCCAGAGGAACGACGTAAGTACTACTTAGACTAGTGTGAAACTGAAGAAAAATTACTATATAGAGACCGATTGTTGAATCCCTTTGCTGATGATAAAGTAACCGAAAAATCTGACGAAATATGAATATAATGATTCTAATTTTAGCAGCCCTGCTGCCGGCTATATTGCTTTTCCTGTATATCTGTAAGCAGGATCCACAGCCCGAACCCAAGAGCTGGTTGACGAAAGCCCTTTTGTATGGCGTCGGCATTAGTGTTCCGATCGTCATAGTGGAACTAGCAATAGAGTATGCCATCTTTGGAGGAGAGATCTCAACCCTGTTCGACACCACCATTCGAGCTTTCTTCGTAGCAGCCTTGCCGGAAGAGGGGTTCAAGCTGCTCGCCCTCTGGCTGGTGCTTCGCAAAAATCCCTACTTCGATGAACACTTCGACGGCATTGTCTATGCCGTCTGCGTAAGCCTTGGCTTTGCTGCTGTCGAGAATATCACCTATGTCGTCAGCGAGGAAGAGAACTGGATGTCCGTCGCCATCCTACGTTCCCTCTTAGCAGTTCCTGGGCACTATGCCTTTGCCGTACTGATGGGTTATTACTACTCCCTCTACCATTTCGTTGACCATTCCCGTCGTACCGCTGTCTGTATCCTCCTCGTCCCGGTCCTTGCTCATGGTATCTACGATGCCTTCGCCCTCAGTGGTACCGTTGATCCTTCTATTGGAGGTATCGGTGCCATGGCTCTCATCTACTTCTGCATCAAGATGCACAAGTTTGCCAGGACAAAGATGCTGGCACAGATTGAACGTGACAAGAATGCCAAGTATACAGCATAACATTTACCCTGAACAGTCATTCAATTTATAGAACAGATGATAAACCTATTAACATATATTGATGGTAAATAATTAAAATATGGGACTACTGACAAAGTTATTCAATGATGCGTCGGACACAGAGTTTAAGCTGGCACAGGACTTAGTGGCCATCGCAATCGCTGATGGTGAGATATCGGAGGCGGAACGGAAGGTAATTACCAATATCTGCCAAAAGGAAGGCATATCAGCCGAGACCGTCAATGACTGCCTCCAGGGCTTTGACAGGGAGGTGAAGAGCCTGCTGCCTGCCAAACGGAGGGACAAGGCCGGCTACCTGACGAAGCTGATAAGGGTGATGGGAGTCGACGGTGAAAGCTCACACATGGAGATCTACCTGTTGGAGATCATCGCCTCGAAGATGGGCGTCAGCCACATGGAACTGGTGTCGCTGGTGTTGATGACTGTGACCCGCACCTTCTTCTCAGGTGACACAGGCTCGAGGGCACTCTCCAGTTTCCTGCGCAACGCGATTGACCCCAAGGGAAAGAAACTGTGTGACAACCGTAACAACCTCAGGACCCTGTTCGACCTGATGGCTGAGAACATCCCCCAGCTTCGTGATGAGGAAGCGGACAAGGCTGCTTTCATTGGTGCGATGAATAGGGCTACCGAACTGTTGAGGGAGAACACTCTGCTCTGCAACGAGTTCCGCTCTATGGGCATCGACTTCGAGGCCGTCCTGATGGATGAGCGGGAGCAGGCCATCCGCCGCTGGATGTCGGGTCTGTCCTCAGGCCAGTTGTTGTTGATAGGTTAATCATAAACATTGACTTTGCCAGATTATTGTAATAGAAAAACCTAAAAAGATAGATTAGACGGTATGACACAGGAGAAAGAGTATTTTGCGTTTATAAGCTATCAGCGTAAAGATGAGGAATGGGCAGAGAGATTGCGGAATAAGTTAGAACACTATCGTCTTCCATTGAGTGTTAGAAAACAGGATGCATCCCTTCCTAAAGAGATACGTCCCATCTTCCGTGATGCACTGGAGTTAGCAGGAGGGGTGTTGTCTAAGGAGATAAAAACAGCTCTTGAACATTCAAAGTATCTCATTGTAATTTGCTCTCCAAATTCAGCCAAGTCACCATGGGTGAATAAAGAGATACAGACTTTCATAGATCTGAAGCGTGAAGATAAAATTATTCCTTTTATCATTGATGGTACTCCTTTCTCTGAAAAAGAAGAAACAGAATGTTTTCCTCCCGCTCTTCGTTCGCTGAAGGACGAAAGAGAACTGCTGGGCATCAGTATCAATGAGTTAAGTCGTGATGCAGCCTCCATCAAGGTTGTTGCCCGCATGTTTGGCCTAAAGTTCGATACGCTATGGCAGAGATATGAGCGTGAGAAAAGGAGAAGAAGGAACTGGACGATTGCCGCTGCCTTTACGGCCTTCTTCTGTATATCGGGTGTGGCTTTTTGGATGTATTGGCAACATCAGCAAACGCAAATGGCAAACTGGAGAATGATGGAGAATCAGGCAAGAGCAATTGCCGAAAAGGCAAACCAGCTAACTGAAGACGGGGATTCGTATCTTGCCAGAAGGTTGCTTTTGGAAGTTTTTCCAAACGATTTAAAGAACCCCGATCGTCCTTATGTGGAGGAAGCCGAAGCTGCCTTAAGGAAGGCGTCATATCATAGCTCTGCAGTACTAAAAGGTCATGAGAAGGGGCTCTGTTCCGTGTCGTTCAGTGATGATGGGAAACAAATTATTTCATTGTCGAAGGACAGTGTCACAATTATCTGGGATGCTGAGAACGGAGAAAGAATAGATTCTCATAAGGGGCCAATCTCACCCCCAAAGGCTTTGACTACAGCTATCGCAAGGGATGGGCTTAAGAAAGCAATAGTTAGTGTTGATGATACAGAAATTGAAATCATAGAATCCAAAGGACGAAAACCGCAAATCCTTAAGGGGCATAGAGATAAAGTAAATGCCATCAGCTTTAACCCCAATGGAGACTTGTTGGCTTCTGCTTCTGACGATAAGACAATTATTATATGGAATGTCAAAACAGGAAAAGTGATACGGACTCTTGAAGGACATACAAATTATGTTACTTGCCTTTCTTTTAATCAAAATGGGAATCGATTGGTTTCCGGATCAGAAGACCATACCATCAGGTTATGGGATGTTTACGGTAACAATGCAGAAATAACCAAGTTTGAAGCAGATAATAACAGTAGATATTCATGCTTCAGCTTTGATGGTAATCGTTTCGCATCGAAACCTCTTGACAATGATCTTATTTCTATTTCGGATGTGGAAACAGGAAAGATTCTCAAATCGCTCAATGCTGAAAAATATACGCGTGTATTATGTTTCCATCCTACAGACAAGCGTATTTTCGTTACATCTTCTGGTAAGACAATAAAAATATGGGATTTAGATAGTGACTCTTTGCTTCATACGCTGTCTAGCCATCATCGCTCTGTTTCTTGTATCACATTTAGCCAAGATGGAAAATACATGGCTTCAGCTTCTTCCGATAGTACAATTATTGTTTGGGATGCTCGTTCATATAAACATTTGAAAACGCTCTCCGAACATGCGGCTAAGGTCAATCATGTATCTTTTTCAAATGATGGTAAGACCGTTGCAAGTGCTTCAGATGACAAGACCATCAAATTATGGAATATAGAGACAGAGGAGTGCCTTGCGACCCTGAATGGTCATCATGATGCTATAAAATATATTTCATTTAGTCCTAATGACAAACTGTTGGTGTCAGCATCGGATGGAAATACCATCAAAGTCTGGGATGTAGAGACGGAACTGCCAATTAAGTCATTCTTAAGACACAAAGGGACGATGATGTACGCATCATTTGTTTCTGATAGTATTATGGTATCTGCCTCAACAGATGGGGTTATTAGATTATGGGATGTGTATTCAGGAAGAGAACTATGCGAACTTGGTGAGTACGACAGCCAGAATAGGTCGTTGATGGTAGCCGTGTATTTGTCTCCACAAAACCGTCAGATCAACACTGTGTTTTATAATGGCATAAGTGAACGTTGGTGTTTTCCTTCCATAGAGGAAATAATACTTGCAACAGATAAAAAGTTCCGGAGGCTGGCTCCGGAACAAAAGAAGGATTACTACATTGAATAAGAAATGGGGCTGCACTACCGTGTATTCTGTGCAGCCCCTTTTTCTTTTGTTAGTCAATAACTATTATCAATTATCTTTTTCTGATTACTCATTTGTATGGATTAGCGAAAAGTATAACTTATTTGATTCATTAAAGAATAATAACTAGCTAAAATTAATCCGTCACTTGACACGTATTCACCATCTACTCTTTGGTAATTGTTCCACAACTCTTCTTTAATAGCACTTTGGTCAACGTCTTTATAAAGTTGTACCGTAATAGATTGAACAATGTCAGATTCGTTGTTAATAAAGAATCGAACATAGTTTATGCCATTATTTTTAATAGGAAGATCCATAAACTGAATATTTCCCGTATTTGGGGCTTTTTCGTATTCTGATTGCATCATGGCTTTTGCTTCTTGGCGTGTTTTCCCCATATACCTTCCGAAATCATATATGGGCAATGGCTTATGCTCAATCATTTGGAATGTAAGTTTCATATTCCTTATGTCCCAAAGAATTTTGCAGGTTGCTTTTTCCTCATCAACATCATTGATATATGCATTAATCGTATCATTCGATTCTTTGTTGTATGAATGATACTTTTCTGCCAGATATTGACTCATTTCTTCTGGGGTAAACCAAACATTTTCTCTTGCGGTCAGTTCGATAGCTGTAGCTGTGCCAATGTAATCTTCAGTCATCGTGACAAACATTGTATCCCAATTACCGCAATTTTCCCTAGGGTCAGGGAACATATAAAATTTAAAAAGTAAATCTTTTCCATTACGCTTAAACGGAACTTCTCCAAAATATGGCACAAAAGCTTTATATGGGCAACAAATCAAAGAGTCATAATCTTCAGCCAAGAAAACTTGTACATCAACAAAGATTTGTACCATACCTTGATCGGTTTCGACATCAATAATTGTTGAACCTGTATCTTTTCCAATAATTACACCGGTCAGAGGGTCTACAGAAGCGACATATTCGTTTTCTGAAGTATAACTCAAGATTGTTGCGTTTCCAACAATATCTTTGTAATTAGGGACGTACACTTCTTTTCCAATATTTACTTTTATTCTCTTTTGTATCGCTACAAACGTCAGAACACCTCGGACTACATCCCATGTAATCCCGACAGTAGCTTCTTCAAGTGTCGGAGCATTTATGAACGCCTTAAAATCTTCCTCACTACCTTCTTCATAATAGTAGTAATAATCTTTTAAGAATGCTGTCATCTCTTCTGGGGTAAAGAAAACGTTATCAAGAGTTTGCATCGAGATTGTGTTAACATTTCCTTTTGCATCATAACTGAAAGACTTATAATACCAATTACCGCTATGTCTTTGATAAAAAGTGTTCAAATTCCAAGATAAAATTTGGTCTCCGTAATAATATGAAAAACTATTTTCTTCTTTGAGACAGTTGCTTCCAAGAATCTGGAGAACCTCATCTTTGTTTTTACCTATCAACTCGTCATAGTTTTTGTCTAAGAAACTTTTTACTCTGACACGAACAGCTGCAATTCCTTGATCGGTTTGAATAAACACATACGTTGTACCACTGTCCTTTCCAGATATTTCTCCCTTGGAATCAACTACAGCTATACAATCGTTGTATGTCCAAAACTTTGATATCTTAGCATTGGGCAGCATAGTATTATAGTTAGGCATGAAACGCTCACTATCAATGTTACATTCTCCAACAATACGGTAATATTCTATTGTATCACCAGTACTTTGTATCTTTGCTCTAAACTTTAGTTTTTCAATATCTATTATTTCGTAAGTGCTATTTAAAGTACGAGAGTATTCGGTATTTCCCACCTTACTATTTATTTTAATTCTATTGTTATTCACAATCTGATAATCAGCAGAAACATCCTTTAGTTCAAAAAACACGCCTGAATCTCCAACAACTTTGTCATAAGAGGTGGTATAATACAAAGTCATTGATTTAAAGAATTTCAATTCCTCCAAGACGTGAACCTCACTGTATTCATTCTTCTCATGGCTTTCTGTTACCCATTCGCCCTCTATTAAATTGAGATTAATAGTTGAAATACCTTCATTCTCGATTTCGTCATCACAGCACGACACTACGAGTAATGCACAAAATACAAATAATAATTTCTTTTTCATACGTACTTAATATCTTAAAGTGTAACCTAATTTTATTCCTAAGTAATGATTCCGTTGCCGATAGTTTGTCATTTTTGAATCAATATCATTGTTCTCGAAAATTTTCCAACGCTCACCATTCCAGAACTTATCCCGAGCCATATTGGATAAACAATAGGTGAAATCTACTCCAAAACTTAACCCATGGTATTCATATACACAACCCAATCGAAGTCCAACATTAAACCTATTCAGTGGGGAATCTTCTAATTGTCTTGACTTTTCCTCAGTTCTACCTGATTCATCTATACAATAGTTGGCTTTTTTGTCATAAAGGTTAAGTTCACCATTTCCTGAATAATGTAATGAATGTGGTACAGAAAAATCTTCATAGGCAATATTTCCATTATAAGTATAAGCGCGCATGGTTTCACTATCTGTAAATCCTGAGATATTTAATTTCGCAGATAACCCATAGTTAAATATTGGACCTGCATTAATCTGTATATGGCTCTTTGGGGTTATTGGAAATCTGTAGGAGCCCAGAATTGGCAGCTCAAGTTGTCTCATCGTGTACTCTTCCCAATATTTATTTTGAGTAATGCCACCACGATAGTATGACTGCGTCTGATAAATTTTTTCATAGACATCCGACTTGAATTCGTTTTTATAGGAATACTGAAGATAATTAATACCAGCAATGAGATAGATGTTACGATACAATCGGATGTCGGCAAACAGTCCTATTGTGAACCCTACACCAGGCTTATATGACGCTGCTTCGTCGTTATTGCCTAAAGCATAACTAACTGCGCTGCCAGTAAATCCGTCGGCAGAGGCGGAAATCATGGGTACCACCATTCCTGCATTGATACCAAAGGACAAAGAACGTCCTCCAATACCCATTGCAGGTACCATATAAGGGAATGGTTTTGCTTCTTGAGAGATATTAATGCTAATAGTTTGTGCACCAGTATGTATATTTACACTACCTTCCCTCTGCCAATAATTGTTATTGGGGTCGCAAGATATTTTTAGAGAATCCTCTCCAATACGTTCGACATCACACCAAGTAGATTTCCATAGGTCCCATTTTCCTGCGTTTGTATAGATCTTTATATATTCTGCACCACCTCCAATACCAAAAATCAGATCGTTTTTGGACGATGCCAACTCTTCCTTTCCTGCGCCTTGGGAGACATTGATAACAACATTTGATGAATCAGAACGTAGGACAATACTACATTCACGCCTCTCTGGTTGATTATTTGGCTCTACTCTAATAGCAAGACGTGTGTTGTCAAATGAACCACTACGTTCATATACCAACCATTTTGGAAGATAAAGGCTGTCTATTCCCCATTCCGTGTTCGAATATATAGCCACTTCATCTATACCCCCGTCACGTGGGAATGAGAGACTATTTACTGAGCTTCTTAGCATTTCAGGAGCACCTTCGTTTATCACCGTAATAGTCTTGTATCCTTTATCGCTCGTCACTTTTACTTTCGCTATACGATCTTTCATGGTGGGGTTAGTATCAATACACTTGATGATGAGTCGATAGCCCTCTTTTTTCACTGTACACCATTCACTCTCAACCTTAGCTTTCCATTTATTGGCACCTGAGACGACAATTGGAAATTCTCCTCCTGGATATGGTATCTGGATCGTATCATAAGATAGTGTCAATACTGACGTTTTTACTCTTTCTTTCTTATATGCGGTCATCGGTTGACGAATATTATCTCTCAGTTTCTTCAACTTTTTATCATCACAGTCCTTATCATCAAATAAATCCAAAGTTTTTTCTGCTTTTTCAAATTTTCCATTATTTTGTTGCTGTATGGCTTCTTGAATAAGGAGATCACAATCCTGACCTTTTACTTGAATGGCTCCAAGTAAAGACAGAAAGATTATCATAAAATTGTGTTTTGCCCTCATAACCAATGAAATTTGTTTTAGTTCATTCGTAATATCGGTGCAAAGATAATAAAAAAAAACAAGAAAAGCGAAAATACCTAATTTTTTTTTTCATTCGTTTCCTTTTTACGTTTTTTTGATTATCTTTGCGATGCTGTAAGGCAGAGTTATTATCATCAACTAAAAATGTAATTGTAATGAATATTCCAAATTATGATGAGTGCGTGAAGTACGCATTAGAGATGAAAGGTATTGTAGGTGAAACCTTTAAGGATACTGAATTGCGAGTGTATGAACGTGACAAGGCCAATCCTGGTACAGTGTTTACAGCTTTAAGGAAGGGAGGTATTGTAATCCCTGTGGTCAAGGCATCTCTACTTGGCGAATACAATGTAGACGTGACGGCCACTGTTGTCATCAAGGCCAATCAGATAACGGATTTGGTGGATCTATATGTCCCCAAGTCAAATGATATACAGACTTTTCCTATTGCTACCTTTGTTGAGGCATGGGAGGCAACAGGTGGTCTCTGTACCACCGCCTTCCCACCAGATGCACAGACGTATCACCCCAAACTGATAGACCTCAAGCATGTGGATTTGCCAGAGGGTTTCAATGAACTCCGAGAAGCAATAGCCGAGAATGCCCACGACATGTGGGCTATGGAACGTCAAAGCGAAGGATGGACATACGGATTGAAGCGTAATGACTCTAAGCTTGAAACGCCTGATATGGTACCATATGGCAATCTGCCTGAATCAGAAAAAGAATACGACCGCATTATGGCCGAGGACACTCTTCGACTATTGATAGCCTTGGGGTATAAGATTGAAAAGAAATAGCTGATATGGAAACCAAAAACTATGTTCCTCAGCCAATGGACACATCGGATGTCAAGCTGCCAAAAGAATTGGAGCAATTGGCAGAGCAGATATCGAAGAACGTACATGAGGTATGGGCAGAGACTCGTATCAGTCAAGGATGGACGTATGGAGAACAGCGTAACGATGAGCTAAAGACTCATCCGTGTCTTGTGCCATACGAAGAACTTCCTGAGGAGGAAAAGGAGTATGATAGAAATACTTCTATTGGCACTTTGAAGTTGATAATGAAGTTAGGATTCAATATTTTGAGCATATCAGAGGCAGCATCCGATAAAACTGCAGGGAGTGGGAGAAAGCTTCCATAACGCAAAAAAATGCTAATGAAGGTAATAATCTTGCTTTTTTTCGTTGTTTTGCCATCCTTTTCGTAACTTTGCAGCAAAAATCGGAAGAAGCATGACTATTAAGGAACTTTATAAGCTCTATCAGGAGCACCCCTGCATCACAACTGACAGCCGCGACTGCCCAAAGGGAAGCATTTTCCTGGCATTGAAAGGTGAGAAGTTTGATGGTAACTTGTTTGCATCTACAGCGTTGGAAAAGGGATGTAGCTACGCTATTGTTGACGAGAGTGTGGCCCCCTCCCAACCTCCCCGAGGGGAGGAGTCTTCCCCCTCGGAGGATAAGAGGGGGGGCATCATTCAGGTGGACGACTGCCTCCAGACGTTCAAGGACTTGGCCCGGGAGCATCGCCGGCAGTTTCAGATTCCGGTTATCGGCATTACCGGCACTAACGGTAAGACGACGACGAAGGAGCTGGTGGCATCGGTGCTGCAGCAGAAGTATAATGTGCTCTATACTCAAGGCAACTTCAACAATGACGTGGGCGTTCCCAAGACCTTGTTCCGACTGACGGCAGAACATGACATTGCTGTCATTGAAATGGGGGCCAGTCATCCTGGCGATATCCGTACATTAGCAGAGACAGCAGAGCCAACCTGCGGGTTGATTACCAACGTTGGGCGTGCCCATCTGGAGGGTTTCGGCTCATTCAAGAATGTGGTAAAGACCAAGGGTGAGCTCTACGATTTCTTAGGACGTCGTGGCGAGAGTCTGGTATTCCTTAACGCCGACAATGAACGGCTCGTCGACATCCTGCCCGACAACGTATGGGTGGCTCCGTATTCTACCAATATCGAGAATGTTGAGGGTTGCACCGTGGGTGAAGTCATCAGCTGTGCGCCTTTCCTGAAATTCCGGTGGCGCGAGTCGGACTCCAATCTTGAAGACAGAAATGAGCAGCCACAGTGGTATGAGGTGCAGACGCAGCTCATCGGCGCCTATAATATTGACAACATGATGGCGGCAATAGCCGTAGGACTGAACTTCGGAGTAAGTCCTGCCGACATCAATCGTGCACTTGAAGCATACAAGCCCTCTAACAACCGTTCGCAGCTGACGGTAACGGCGCACAACCACTTGGTGGTGGATGCCTATAATGCGAATCCCTCGAGCATGCGTGCTGCCTTAGAGAACTTTAAGGTGATGGATGTCAGTCCTAAGATGGTGATTCTTGGCGAGATGCGCGAATTGGGCAATTCCAGCCATAAGGAGCATCAGAAACTCGTGGCACAGATAGCTGAGAGCAACCTTGACGAGGTTTGGCTTGTTGGTGACGAGTATTTGGAGTTGTGTCCCAGCACTTACCGCCACTTCCATGATGTGGAGGAGGTGAAGGCCGCCATACAGGAATGTCAGCCCCAGGGCTACTATATCCTCATCAAGGGTAGCAACAGTACGCGTCTCTATCAGTTGCCTGAATTGCTCTGAACATGGGAAATTGAGAGATGAGATGCATGCTGACCATATTAATGCTGACGCTATGTGCCATAGAAATGATGGCACAAGATGAGGCTACGTCTGATGCCGGCAACCCCACCTTTGTCCCAACGGTGAAGGTAGGCAAGGTGTTAGTAGACGGCGACAGCATACAGTATATGGAGATGTCGAACGTCTATGTCTATCCAGAACTGACATTCAGCAGTAAGCGGCAGCAAACGTCATACATGCGGTTAGTGAAGAACGTGAAAACCACGCTGCCGTTAGCCAAGGAGGTCCGTCAGATTCTCATCGAGACCGCCGAGTACCTTGAGACACTGCCAAACAAGAAAGCGAAGGAGGAGCACATGAAACTGGTGGAAAAGAGCATGTTTAAGGTTTATAAGCCAAAAATGAAGAAGCTGACCTATTCGCAAGGTAAGCTGCTCATCAAGCTCGTTAATCGCGAATGCAACTCCACCAGTTATGAAGCCATTCAGGCATTCTTAGGTCCGTTTCGTGCTGGCTTCTGGCAAGCATTTGCCTGGGCCTTTGGTGCCAGTTTGAAGAAAGAATATGATCCGAACGGCACAGACCGTCTGACTGAACGTATTGTGCTGATGGTGGAGGCGGGACAGTTGTAAGAGCCCCCTCTGCAGGAGAAAATGAGAAATAGAGAAAATCAGAGATATGAAAAGAAAATACTTATTGTTACTGTTAGTGCTGCTGCCACTGTCAGGTAGTGCGCAGAAGGCAAGTTCGTCGAAGAATCATAACTTGGACGTAGCCAAGAATCTGGACATCTTCAATCAGGTGTACAAGAACCTGGATTTGATCTATGTCGATACCCTCAATCCAAACGAGGTGGTGGGTACAGGTATCAAGGCGATGCTTCAGTCCTTGGATCCTTATACGGAATACTATCCGGAAAGCGAAACCAAGAACCTGAAAATGATGCTGACTGGAAAATATGCAGGCATTGGTTCACTCATCAGGTATCATCAGAAACTGAAGCGCGTA
This sequence comes from uncultured Prevotellaceae bacterium, assembly GCA_902794405.1. Taxonomy (GTDB): domain Bacteria; phylum Bacteroidota; class Bacteroidia; order Bacteroidales; family Bacteroidaceae; genus Prevotella. The sequence continues at coordinate 15,983 of CADBHI010000009.1, read as the reverse complement.
GTGATTGATGAACCCTACGAAGGAATGCCTGCCGCTGAGGTGGGACTCAGGAAAGGCGACATCGTGCTGAGTATCGACGACTCGACGATGACTGACAAGGACGTGTCGTATGTGAGCAGTCATCTGCGTGGTGATGCCGGTACCAACTTCGTATTAAAGGTATTACGCCCCACGACAGGCAAGAAGATGAACTTCAAGATAACACGTCGCGCCATCAAGTTGCCTGAGCTTCCTTACTATGGACTATTGGAAGGCGGCATTGGCTATATCAATCTGAACCAGTTTACTGAAGGATGCTCCAAGGATGTGCGTCGTGCCTTCGTTGACCTGAAGAAACAAGGTGCTACGGCGCTCGTCTTCGACCTGCGCAGCAATGGCGGAGGCTCTGAGATGGAGGCTGTCGACATTGTCAATCTGTGGGTAGAAAAGGGTCAGACCATTGTGGAGAACCGTGGTAAGGTGAAACAGGCCAACCATGAGTACAAGACGCGGCTGGAACCCGTCGACACGCTGATGCCCATTGCAGTACTGGTTAATGGAGAAACCGCCTCGGCAAGCGAGATTACCAGCGGTGCCCTTCAGGATTTAGACCGTGCAATAATAATAGGTACGCGTACATACGGTAAGGGATTAGTACAGATACCACTCGACATGCCCTACAACACCAACCTGAAGGTGACCACCTCGAAATATTACATCCCCAGCGGCCGCTGCATACAGGCCATCAATTACAAGCGTGACGGAACGGGCGGCTACCGCGAGAGGGTGGCAGACTCGCTTACTCACGTGTTCTATACCAGGGCAGGACGAGAGGTGCGTGACGGCGGAGGCATCAAACCCGACGTAGAGGTACGCAGCGACACCATTCCCAATATTGCCTTCTACCTGTCGGCCTCAGGTCAGGACTCTACCGAAGTGATGTTCGACTGGGTGGTTGACTATATCGACCGCCACCCGACCATAGCTCCGGCAAACGAGTTCCGGCTGTCGGACGCTGATTTCGAGGATTTCAAACAGCGTGTGGTGAAAAGCGGATTTACATACGACCCCGTAAGTCATAAGCAGCTGAAAGAACTGGTGAAGACGGCAAAGGCTGAGGGCTACTACGACCAGGCCAAGCAAGCCTTTGACCAATTGGAAGAGAAGCTGAAGCACGACGTGGGTACCGATATGGACAAACATGAAGCCCTGTTGCGACAGATACTGGAGATTGACATTATAGCCGCTTACTACTATCAGGCCGGAGCCATAGAGGCCGGATTGAAATACGACCGCCAGCTGAAGGAGGCCATACGCCTGCTTCAGTCGCCAGAGGAATACCGCAAGCTGTTGACACCCAAAAAGACAAAGGAAACCTCGTCGGTCGTCGAACTGTCACGGAAGCCAACGGCTCCCATCACGTTTAAGAAGAAGGCACCAATGACGGTATTTGATGCCATATCATGAAAAAAACATATAAAAGTTTGGCGGTTTGCAAAAATCTTCGTACCTTTGCACCCGTTCAGTGGAATGAGAGACCCCGAGGGGCCTCTCTTTTTCATTATAATTTACGCAATTAGATGATTAACAAAGAAGTTGTAAAGAGTTTTGTGGAAGAGTGGTTGCAGGGCAACGACTACTTTCTTGTAGACATCATGTTCGGTGCCGACGATCGTATCGTCATCGAAATCGACCACGCCGACGGTGTATGGATTGAAGACTGTGCCGAGCTGAGCCGTTTCCTTCAGGAAAAGCTTGGCGACGAGCTTGGTGACTATGAATTGGAGGTTGGTTCGGCTGGTATCGGTCAGCCGTTCAAGGTTGAGCAGCAGTATAAGAACCACATCGGTGACGATGTCGAGGTACTGCAGCAAGACGGCATTAAGCAGAAAGGTGTTCTGAAGGCCGTTGATGGTCGTCAGTTTACCATTACTGTCCAGGAAAAACAGCAGGTAGAAGGTAAGAAGCGCCCCGTGATGGTGGACATTGACAAAAGCTACTCGATGGACGAGGTCAAGTCTGTCAAGTATCTGCTGGCCTTCAAGTAAATCGAAAATTAATAAATCGAAATATTATAATGGCAACAAGAAAAGATGCGAAAGGCCCCTCAATGATTGAGACCTTTCAGGAGTTTAAAGAGACAAAGAACATAGACCGCACCACATTGGTAAGTGTGCTCGAAGAGAGCTTCCGTAACGTGATTGCCAAGATGTTCGGCTCTGATGAGAACTTCGATGTAATTGTAAACCCCGACAAGGGTGACTTTGAGATTCATCGCAATCGTATCGTCGTCCGTGACGGTGAAGTGCAGGACGAGAACAAGGAGATTGAACTGAGTGAGGCCCAGAAGATTGAGCCTGACTATGAGGTTGGCGAAGAAGTTTCTGAGGAGGTTGACTTCTCAAAGTTCGGTCGCCGTGCCATCCTGAATCTGCGTCAGACGCTGGCTTCAAAGATTTTGGAGCTGGAGCACGACTCTCTCTACCAGAAGTACAAGGACAAGGAGAATACCGTTGTCAGCGGTGAAGTCTATCAGATGTGGAAGCGCGAGGTACTGCTCATGGATGATGAGGGTAACGAGCTTCACCTTCCGAAGAGTGAACAGATTCCTTCAGACAACTACCACAAGGGTGAGACAGTGCGTGCCATTGTCAAGGAAGTGCAGAATGAGAACAACAATCCACGTATCATCCTCTCACGTACCAGTCCTGTGTTCTTGGAGCGTCTGTTAGAGGCTGAAGTTCCTGAGATCAACGACGGTCTGATTACCATTAAGCGCGTAGCCCGTATGCCGGGAGAGCGTGCCAAGGTGGCCGTTGAGAGCTACGATGAACGTATTGACCCAGTAGGTGCCTGCGTCGGTGTGAAGGGTAGCCGTGTTCACGGTATCGTCCGCGAGTTAGGTGGTGAGAACATCGACGTTATCAACTATTCCTCTAACATGCAGCTGTTCATCCAGCGCGCCCTGTCACCTGCTAAGGTGTCGTCGATTACCCTTGATGAAGCCAACCACAAGGCAGAAGTATATCTACAGCCTGAGGAGGTTAGCCTGGCCATTGGTAAGGGCGGTATGAATATTAAGCTGGCCTCCATGCTCACTGAGCACACGATCGATGTATTCCGCGTAGTCAGCGAAGGTACCGAGGATGAGGACATCTATCTGGATGAGTTCGCCGATGAGATTGACCAGTGGATTATCGACTCCATCAAGGCGATTGGCCTTGATACCGCCAAGGCCGTGCTCAACGCTCCGCGCGAGATGCTGATTGAAAAGGCCGACTTGGAGGAAGAGACCGTCGACGAGGTACTGAATATCTTAAAGGCAGAATTCGAGTAATTTGACAATTTGACCATTTCACTATTGGACAATTGTTAATTCGTAAAATTGTAAAATTGCAAAATACAAGCATGGGAGTAAGATTAAATAAGGTATTATCAGAACTTAATATAGGACTTCAAACGGCAGTTGATTTCCTTAAAAAGAAAAGTAGTCTTGGCGAGGTGAAGGACGACGCCACCCCGAACACCAAGATCAGCGATGAGCAGTATCAGGCGCTGGTTAAAGAGTTCAAGGGCGACAAGGACATCAAGAAGCAAGCTGAGATGATCTTCCCGAAGAAGAAAGAGAAGAAGAAAGATGAGGAAACTCCAAAGGCAGAGGTCCGTCAGGAATTCAAGCCGCTTGGCAAGATTGACTTGAGCAGTCTGAACAAGCGTCATGCTCCTGCTGCCGCTGCGCCGAAGGAGAAGTCCAAGGCTGAGGCTGCTGCCGAAACCCCAGTCGTTGAGAAGGAAAAGAAAGTGGAGGTAGCTCCGAAAGAAGAAGTTGTTGTTGAGGTGAAGCCCGAGTCAAAGCCTGAACCCGTTGTCGATGCTCCTGTGGAAGAGGTTGTCGAGACAGTCGAAGAGCCGAAGGAGCAGCCTGCAGAGCCGGTTGTATCAGAGCCAGAAGTGGCTGTAGAAGCTGAGGAAGAAGCCAATACAGAGGCTGCCGACAACAAGGAAAGTGCCCCTGTTGCTGAAGCCCCCAAGGTGTTTACCCTGAAGAGTGAAGCCAAGCTGGCTCCGAAGGTGAATGTCTTAGGAAAGATTGACCTCGATTCACTGAATCAGAGTACTCGTCCGAAGAAGAAGTCGAAAGAGGAAAAGAAGAAGGAGCGTGAGGAGAAACTTGCCCAGCAGCGCAGTGAGAAGAAGAAGCGCCTGCGTATTGGTAAGGAGCGTGTCGACATTGAGGCAGAGGCTAAGAACGAGGCCCAGAACAAGAACAAGAAGAACAAGCAGAAGGGTGGCAACCAGAACTTCAACGACAATGCCAACAACCAGCAGCAAGGTGGTGGCGGTAAGAACAAGAAGAACAAGGTTCGCCTGCAGAAACCGTTGGAGGTTGACGACGAGGCTGTAGCACGTCAGGTCAAGGAGACGCTGGCCCGTCTGACCACGAAGAACCAGAATAAGAAAGGTGCCAAGTATCGTCGTGAGAAGCGTGATGCCGTTCAGGAGCGTATCAGCGAGGAGATGGCAGCAGAGGCAGCACAGTCGAAAGTGCTGAAGCTCACGGAGTTCGTGACCGTTTCAGAGTTAGCTACGATGATGAACGTCGGCGTCAATCAGGTTATCGGTACCTGTATGTCGATTGGCATCATGGTAAGTATCAACCAGCGTCTGGATGCTGAGACCATCAACATCGTGGCCGATGAGTTCGGCTTTACCACAGAGTATGTCAGTGCTGAGGTGCAGAATGCCATTACCGAGGAAGAGGACGACGAGAACGATTTGATCAGCCGCGCTCCTATTGTGACCGTCATGGGTCACGTCGACCACGGTAAGACATCCCTGCTCGACCATATCCGCAACACCAACGTGATTGCCGGTGAGGCCGGTGGTATCACCCAGCACATCGGTGCCTACAATGTGACGCTGAAGGACGGTCATAGCATTACCTTCTTGGATACCCCTGGTCACGAAGCTTTTACTGCCATGCGTGCCCGTGGTGCCCAGGTGACCGATATTGCCATCATCATTGTTGCTGCCGACGACTCGGTGATGCCTACCACGAAGGAGGCCATTGCCCACGCTCAGGCTGCCAATGTGCCGATGGTGTTTGCCATCAACAAGATAGACAAGCCCGGTGCTAACCCCGATAAGATTCGTGAAGACCTGGCCAATATGAACCTGCTCGTCGAAGACTGGGGTGGTAAGTACCAGTGTCAGGAGATTAGTGCCAAGAAAGGTATTGGCGTCTATGAGCTGTTGGAGAAGGTTCTGCTTGAGGCCGAGATGCTCGACCTGAAGGCCAACCCCAACCGCAAGGCTACGGGTTCTATTATTGAGAGTTCGCTCGACAAGGGTCGTGGCTATGTCTCGACAGTACTTGTCTCGAACGGCACGCTGAAGGTGGGCGACATCGTTGTTGCCGGAACCAGCTATGGCCGTATCAAGGCTATGTTCAATGAGCGTAACCAGCGTATTGAGAAGGCCGGTCCTGCCGAGCCTGCCATCATCCTCGGTCTGAATGGTGCCCCCACAGCTGGCGACACCTTCCACATTATGGAAACAGAACAGGAAGCCCGTGACATTACCAATAAGCGTGTACAGTTGCAGCGTGAACAGAGCCTGCGCACTACGACGAAGCTCGGACTTGATGAGCTGTCACACCGTATTGCCTTGGGTGAGTTCCACGAGCTCAACATCATCGTCAAGGGTGATACCGACGGCTCTATTGAGGCTTTGTCCGACTCGTTCATTAAACTGTCTACCGAGAAGGTGCAGGTGAATGTCATCGCCAAGGCTGTGGGTCAGATCTCGGAGAACGACGTGATGCTGGCTTCGGCTTCCGATGCTATCATCGTGGGCTTCCAGGTACGTCCCAGTGGTGAAGCCCGCCGCTTAGCTGAGCGCGAAGGTGTGGAAATCAATACCTATTCTATTATCTATGATGCCATCGACGAGGTGAAGTCTACCATGCAGGGTATGCTCGACAAGGTGAAGAAGGAAATCGTTACCGGTGAGATTGAGGTCAAGCAGGTGTTCAAGATTTCGAAGGTGGGTACTGTGGCTGGTGGTCTCGTTACCGAAGGCAAAGTCCACAACAAGGACAAGGCTCGTGTTATCCGCGACGGTATCGTTATCCATACGGCAGCCATCGATGCCCTGAAGCGTTACAAGGACGACGCCAAGGAGGTGGCTACAGGTCTGGAGTGCGGTATCTCACTCGTCAACTTCGGCGACATTGAGGTAGGCGATATCATTGAGACCTTCACCGAGATTGAGGTAGAGCAGAAGCTATAAAGACCGACAAGTTGAGTAAGAAGGAAAAAAAGCGCAAACTGCGCCCCTTTGCCCGACGGCTGACACGAAGGATTGCTATCACTCAGTTCATCGTGATGGCCGTTGCTTCCTATCTTATCTATGTCATTGTCAGTGGCTTTGTAAAGAGTGAGGAGCTTGACCTGTATAAGAGCTATCTTGTGAGCACCAACCTGAGTGTAAGCCGTGTGCTCACGGAAGTCAGTACAGGAACCATTAATCATGTGACTGAGATCGAAGAGAGCCTTGAACAACCTGACAGGCTTTCTGAGATTATGCGGCGAATCGTGACTCAGAATCCTCACATCCACAGTTGTGGCATCAGCTTTGTTGCCGACTACTACCCGCAGAAGGGCCATTGGTATTGTCCATACGCCGTGAGAGGGGAGAATGACAAAGTAGAATTGCGCAACATCGGTGATAGCCATCAAGACTATCTGAATGCGAAGTGGTTTACTGAAGCCCTGAAGGCTGAGAAGGACTATTGGTCGAAACCATTCTATGGCGAGGGTGACTCTCTGAGGCCGCAGGTGTCCTATATGGTACCTATCCACAATAAGAGTGGTAAGACGGTGGCTATCCTTGGAGCAGACCTCCTTCTGGACTGGTTTGAAGACCATATCCTAAAGGGTATGAACTATAAAGGCGACTCTCTCAAAGTCTATATCAATGACCATTCGGGTAAGGACAGCTCTTCAAATGTTAGTATTGAAGATGACTGGAGGAATGTGTTCCAGCTCGCCACTTACAAGTTCATCATCGACAGCGACGGAACATTTATCGCTCATCCTAATGCCGAACGTGTAATCAGGGATAACTATTTCAAGCTTGCCACCGAGACTACCGATACCATCGACGACAACATGGGCCATCGGATGGTGGCTGGCGGGAGTGGCAGCTATTATGATGAAGATGGTGAGATTAGTCCTTTCAGTTTCTTCGGTATAGACTTTTTGTCTGTCTATATGTTTTATGAACATGTAGAACATACTGACTGGTCGATAGCACTTGCCGTGCCAAGACTATTGGTTGATTTTGTTGGTGTGGGCGTGGGAATAGCCATGCTGATATTGATCGGCATTGCCCTGATAGTGGTACGCATTGTTGGAAGCATGGTGATCAAGCATATCACAAAGCCATTGAAACAACTGGCCGAAACTGCTAACGAGGTGGCAAAGGGAAACTTTAATGCCTCTCTGCCCCAAATCAAATATGAAGATGAGGTTCGCCTGCTTCGCGACTCCTTTGAAGGCATGCAGCACTCGCTGACACAATACATCGAGGAGCTGAAATCGACCACTGCCTCGAAAGCTGCTATTGAGAATGAACTGAAAGTGGCGCACGACATACAGATGTCCATGCTGCCGAAGACGTTCCCACCCTACCCCGAGCGCAGCGATATCGATATCTTTGGTATGCTGAAGCCTGCAAAGGACGTGGGAGGCGATCTCTTCGATTTCTACATCAGCAACGAGCAGTTGTTCTTCTGCATCGGCGATGTCTCCGGCAAAGGTGTTCCTGCGTCACTCGTCATGGCCGTTACACGTTCGTTGTTCCGCAACATATCAGCTCACGTAGCAGCGCCAAACCTGATTGTCAGCACACTCAATACGGCTTTGACCGAGGGCAACGAGACAAATATGTTTGTGACTCTGTTTGTAGGCGTACTCGATCTGGCCACAGGCCGTTTGATCTATTGCAATGCGGGACATGATGCTCCGCTATTGATTAGCCAAGACGTCAGCACGATAGCTTGCGACCCGAATCTGCCCATTGGCGTTATATCCGGACAAGACTATTCTATGCAGGAGACGATGTTGCCGCCAGGTTCCACCATTTTCCTTTTTACCGATGGACTGAACGAGGCCGAAGACGTTGACCATGACCAGTTTGGCGACCAACGTATCAATGACATCGCCACAGCACAGTTAGCCAAGGGGCAAGTCACGCCCGACACGCTGATTGACGCTATGACTCAGGCTGTCCACGCCTTTGTTGGTGAAGCCGAACAGAGTGACGACCTGACGATGCTGGCCATTCAGTATCACGGATCAGACAACATTAAAAAATAACAGTATATGAAAAGTATCAAGAATCAATTTGCACAGAAGCTGATGGAGATTCAGGCCATCAAGCTGCAGCCACAGGAGCCGTTCACATGGGCCAGTGGCTGGAAGTCACCAATCTATACCGACAATCGCAAGACCTTGGGATTTCCCCGTCTGCGCTCGTTTGTGAAGTTAGCATTGTGCAACGTCATTCAGGAGCAGTTCCCTGAGGCAGAAGCCGTGGCCGGTGTGGCAACGGGTGCTATTGCACAGGGTGCTCTGGTGGCCGACGAGCTGGGACTGCCGTATTGCTATGTACGTCCGAAGCCGAAGGATCATGGTATGGGCAATCAGGTGGAAGGTGAGTTAGAGAAGGGCACGAAGGTCGTGGTGGTCGAAGACCTCATCTCTACAGGCGGCTCGTCGCTGAAGGCTGTCGAGGCCCTGCGCCAGTATGGTGTCGAGGTTATCGGCATGGTGGCATCGTTCACTTATGGATTCCCGGTAGCCGAGGAGGCATTCAAGGCTGCTGGTGTGAAGCTTATCACTCTCTCCAACTACGAAGCTGTCATCGAGGAGGCTGCCAACACCGGTTATATCAAGGAAGACGAAAAAGCCGTCCTGGCCGAATGGCGTAAGGACCCCAGCGTCTGGGGGAAGTAAACACTCTTCACTCTTCACTTTTAACTTTTTTATGGGACTATTTGACAATACAACGAAGTTTGAGAGTAGCGTGAAGCAAATTCCCTACTCGCAGGAAGCGGTATTCCGCAATATCAGTGACCTGCGCAACTTAGAAAAGGTACGCGACCGCGTGCCTGAAGATAAAGTTCAGGACTTTTCGTTCGATGAAGACACAGTTTCTCTGAATGTCGCTCCTGTGGGTGAGCTGAAACTACGTATCATCGAGCGCGAAGAGCCTAAGTGTGTGAAGTTTGAGACCGCACAGTCACCTGTGCCTTTCAATGTGTGGATTCAGGTACTGCCCGTGACGGAGACAACGAGTAAGATGAAGGTCACTGTCAAGGCCGAGCTGAACCCTTTCATCAAGGGAATGGTCTCTGGTCCGTTGCAAGACGGTGTCGAAAAGATTGCCGACGCACTTTCCAGAATCGAATATGTATAACGAAACGTTATAACGTCATAACGAAAAAAAACAATGAAACTTTGGGAGAAGAACTTCGAGATTAATAAGGAGATAGAGCGGTTTACCGTTGGACGAGACCGCGAGATGGACCTCTATTTAGCCAAGTATGACGTGCTGGGCTCGATGGCTCACATCACCATGCTGGAGTCGATAGGACTGATTGGCAAGGACGAGCTACCCGTGTTGCTGCGCGAACTGAAGAACATCTACGAACTCTGCGAACGCGGTGAGTTCGTCATCGAAGACGACGTGGAGGACGTTCACTCGCAGGTGGAGATGCTGTTGACGCGCCGTTTGGGCGATATGGGCAAGAAAATACACTCTGGCCGCTCGCGTAACGATCAGGTATTGGTAGACCTGAAGCTCTTCACCCGTCACCAGCTGATGGAGATTGCCGAGGAAGTGAAAGTGCTGTTCGACGAGCTGATCCAGAAGTCAAATCAGTATAAGGATGTGCTGATGCCTGGCTACACCCACCTACAGGTGGCAATGCCCTCGTCGTTCGGACTGTGGTTTGGTGCCTATGCCGAAAGCCTCTGTGACGACATGCTCTTCCTGCAGGCCGCTTATAAGATGACCAACCGCAATCCCCTCGGCTCTGCTGCCGGTTATGGCAGTTCGTTCCCATTGAACCGCACAATGACCACCCAACTATTGGGCTTCGACTCGATGGACTATAATGTGGTCTATGCCCAGATGGGCCGTGGCAAGATGGAGCGTAACGTGGGCTTTGCCATTGCCACGATTGCTGGCACATTGGCAAAGATGGCGTTCGATGCTTGCCTGTTCAACTCACAGAACTTCTCCTTTGTCAAGCTACCGAAGGAGTGTACGACGGGCTCATCGATCATGCCGCATAAGAAGAATCCCGATGTGTTTGAGCTGATTCGTGCCAAGTCCAACAAGCTGCAGTCGCTGCCGCAGCAGGTCACACTCATCATGAACAACCTGCCTGTGGGCTACTTCCGTGACCTGCAGATCATCAAGGAGGTCTTCCTGCCTGCCTTCGACGAGCTGAAGGACTGTCTGCAGATGTGCGCTTATATCATCAATAAGATAGAGGTGAACGATCATATCCTCGACAACCCCATGTACGACCCCATGTTCTCCGTCGAAGAGGTCAATCGCCTGGCGGCAGAAGGTTTACCTTTCCGCGACGCCTACAAGAAGGTGGGACTCGACATCGAGGCAGGGCAGTTCACACCCGATAAGAACATTCACCACACCCACGAGGGCTCTATTGGCAATCTCTGCAACGACCAGATTGAGGCGCTGATGCAAAATGTACTCGATGGATTCCATTTCGAGCGCGTCACCAATGCTGAACAGGCACTGCTGAAGGTATGAGGAAATTCGTTCATAGCAGACTATCTACTCCCCTCCATACAGGGAGGGGATGGGGGTGGGTCTTCTTCCTCATACTCTTGTTCTCCTGCGACGACGCAGAGAACAGCGTCTATCGGGGCTATTCGTGCTACTTCATCTTCGATACGACGCTGCACCCTGCTCCGTGTCAGCTCACCATGTCCTTGGGCAACACAGGACAGTTTATGATGATTAAGACAACGATGTCGGGCGGTGTTCGCCATCTGCTGACGACTCGCAACTACGACAAGGCCACAGAAGACATTTCCCTGACCACCAAGCGAGAGAGCGACACCCGCTGCCAGTTGGGTGCCAACAATACCATTATCATTGGACGCAGCAGCTACACCGGACTCTTTATGTGCTACGAGGGACAGTGTGCCAACTGTCTCGACAACTACGGTGGCACTAACTATCCCCTAACCTGGTCGGCCAATGGCCAGCAACTATCCTGCGCCCGCTGCCATCGTACCTACGACGTGAATAACGGCGTAGTAGCACAGGGCGAAGGAGGCCGCCAGCTCTTCACCTACAACGTCGCCTTCGACGGTAGCATTTTAAGAGCCTGGAATTAGCGCTGTCACCCTGTATTACCACGTTACCTATGTAATGGAAAAACAACCCTCACCTCTCACACTTTCCTCACCTCGCTCAGCCAAAGGATGCTTGCCTTAGCAAGAAAATAGGTGTTAGAGGTGTGAGAGGTGCTACCTGAAAAGTGTGATTCATAATCATACGATTATTGAACCATAAATCTCCACCAATCTTGCAAAAATCTATACGAGTTGATTATGTGTCTGATTTGTTGGAGATTTATGGCCCCTTTATAAAAGGCGGTGCCTTTCATCCAAAACCCGCCGCCTTTTGAGAAAAACCCGCCGACTTTTGCGCAAAAGTCGGCGGGTTTTGAAATCACTCTTCACTCTTCACTTTTTATAGGTTTTTATTGATTACTTGTCAGCTGCAAAGATAGGAAATAATTCCGTAACTTCCAAGAAAAGGCACAAAAAGTGAAGGTGGTAATTTGGGGTTTGTCAGGATATTTCGCAACACCATAAATCACCAGAAATACCCCATAAATGGCGGTTTTAGGGCATTTTGAGTTTACCCGGAGTAAACTCCAAGTCTGCTCGGAGGTAAATTCCTGTTGTATTATGTTAAAATCTGAATGTAAAATAAATTCGCAGTTTATTTGTAGTCACAGATTTGATTCAAGGTGCGGCAAGAATCGAAAAGTCGGGTACATAACAAAGAATAATCGCTTTTTCTTTGGTATTCTGCGCACTTATTTGTAATTTTGCAGTAAATAATCCCGTGTCAATGAAGAAAATTGGATTACTGCCACGTATTGTTATCGCCATCGTGATGGGGATATTGATAGGAAACGTTCTGACGGAGGGATGGGTGCGCATATTTGTGACCTTCAACTACGTGTTCAGTCAGTTCCTGGGCTTCCTTATCCCGCTCATCATCATTGGACTGGTGGCTCCGGCCATCGCCGACATTGGGCGTACGGCGGGCCGTCTGCTGCTGTTGACTGTGGGCTTGGCATACGCCGACACCATAGTGGCAGGATTATTGGCTTTTCTGACGGGTAGCATGCTCTTTCCGTCGCTGATAGATGCCGAAGCCTCGATGGCGGTAGAGAAAGCAGAGACGCTGCAGCCCTTCTTCCAGCTTCAGATACCCGCCATACTCGATGTGATGGCTGCGCTGGTGAGCTCTTTTGTTATAGGCATCGGCATTGCTTATACCGACTCGCCAACGCTGAAGAAAGGCTTCTCAGAGTTCCGCACCATCATCGAGAAAACTATTCAGACGGCCATTATTCCGCTTTTGCCGCTCTATATCTTCGGTATATTCCTCAGCATGACTTATGCAGGTGAGGCGTATCATATTATATTGGTGTTCGCCAAAATCATCTGTATCATCTTCCTGCTCCACATCGTTATCCTGCTCTATGAATTCCTGATAGCGGGCGGATTGGCCAGGAAGAATCCTCTGCGCCTGCTGTTGAATATGATGCCTGCCTATCTTACTGCATTAGGCACTTCGTCGAGCGCAGCCACCATTCCCGTAACGCTGCAGCAGACAAAAAAGAACGGTGTCAGCGACGAGATAGCCAGTTTCTGCGTACCTCTCTGCGCCACCATCCACATATCGGGCTCGATGATGAAGATTACCTGCTGCGCACTCGCCGTCTGTCTCATCGACGGATTGACTCACGACCTTCCGCTCTTCTTCCATTTCATCCTGTTGCTGGGTGTCTGCATGGTGGCTGCTCCTGGCGTGCCTGGTGGAGCGGCTATGGCAGCATTAGGACCACTGGCTGGCGTGTTGGGCTTCAATCCTGATGCTCAGGCACTCATCATTGCCCTCTACATTGCGATGGACTCCTTCGGCACTGCCTGCAACGTCACCGGCGATGGTGCCCTTGCCGTCATCATCGACAAACTGCACCGGTCCTGAGTAGACTCAACATAATAACCCGCTGACCATTGCCAGCGGGTTAATTCTTGGTTCAGTTCTCAGCGACGATTTCCTCTATCTGGTCGATGACTTCCTGATACTGACGCTGGGTTTTGAAGTGCATCTTGATGCCGCAGACGGCGCCGATGATGCCACCAACACAACCACCCCAGAAGAATCCGTTGTTGAAATCACCTCCCTGAATCTGATAGATTTCGTAGAAGAACCAGCTTATCCATAGGATGACGGCGGGAATGCCAAACAACAGCCAGTTGGATTCAAACTTCTTGGCGCTGGCCACCTTTTTGCGGGCCTCTACCAGACTGTGGCTCATCAATTCGGGATCACTGATTTTGCGACTGTTGTAAAAGGTGGCACCTACGCAGATGAGCATGAAGATGCTGGTGACAATCCAGAAGAAGTAAGAGAGACCGCACAATTTCACGAAGCACCAATAGCCGTAAGGTACCATCAACAATCCAATGGCTATGATGATGTAGTAGTGGCGGGTGATGTTGTTCACATCCTTCTTCATCGAACGGCGGATGATGTGATCGTTCAGTATATCCTGTTGATTGAGTTTTTCCTTGAGCGTGTCCAGCTGCTGGCGCATGCTCTCTAATTCCATATCGTTCTGCATAATAGGTAATGTTTTAATCGTTAGACATTTGTTTTAACTGTTCACGGATTCTGTGCAGACGGACGCTGACGTTCTTGGCAGTGATACCGACAATCTGTCCGATTTCCTCATAGCTGAGGTTCTCGAGCCAGAGCAGGACTATCGCACGGTCGAAGGGCTGCAGCTTGGAGATGCGCTTGTGGAGCATGTCCACCTGGCGTGTGTCCTCGTCACGGTCTTCAAAGAGGTTGATGTCCATCGTCAGCCGGACTTCGGACGAGCGCCGCTTCTTTTTCCTGTCAATAGAGATGCAGGTGTTAAGGGCGACGCGGTAGACCCACGTCCTGATGTCTGATCGGTGCTCGAAGCTCTCGAAACCTTTCCAAAGATTGACTAGTACCTCCTGGAACAGGTCGTTCACTTCGTCGGCATCCTGAGAGAACATGTAGCACACGGTGTAGATGGTACTCTTTTGTTCTGCAACGGTTTGCGCAAACTGTCTTTCTAATGCTGTCATTGTCTCGTCTGTTTTAAATCATTTTCACCCATTAGACGCTGCAAAGTTACGAAAAACTACACGAAAAGAAAAAAATTATTTGTTTTCTTTCTTTTCTCGGAAATAATTGCTATTTTTGCAGTCCAAAGTAATATGTGAAAGCGGAAGAATATGAACAAGAACGAGAAATTTGTCATCACTATTAATCGTGAGTTGGGCAGCGGAGGCCGTACTGTTGGAAGCATCTTGGCCAAAAAGTTGGGTGTCCCATTCTATGATAAGGCACTAATCAGGGCTCTGGAAGAGAAATACAACCTGTCTGTTGAGGAGATAGAGCGTATGAAGGGAAAGAGCCACACTTGGTGGGACGACTTTGAGCGTATAGTAAGCGTGGGTCACGGCCTGTCTTTCGATATTGACATGGGCAAGGCGAAGGAGGAGTCGGAGAAGCTGACGACTGAGAAGATATTCCAGGCAGAGAAGGAAATCTTAGAGGGCATTGCCGACGCCCACTCGTGCGTTATTACCGGCCGTTTGGCTTTCTTTGTGCTGAAAAACCACCCGAACCATCTGAGGATATTGATTCAGGCTCCGATGGAGTACCGTGTGGAGCGTGTTATGCGCAAACAGGGACTGAGCGAGAAGGAAGCCTTGAAAACCATCAAAAGAGGTGGCCGACCAGATATTGAGGTTCATTGGCTAAGTCTTAATGAAGGAATAACGGATTATATGGCTTGTATATTACATATTGACACAAGTACTGAGGTGTGCTCGGTAGCGGTGAGCGAGGACTCGCACGTTATTTTCGAGCAGCAGGACGACACAGGACAAAACCACGCTGAGAAGATAGGAACGTTTGTGGACGAGGCCTTGTCGTTTACCGACAACCACGCCATACCGTTTGATGCCGTAGCCGTAAGTGGCGGCCCAGGCTCCTATACGGGTCTAAGGATAGGTGTTTCTATGGCCAAGGGCATCTGCTATGCCCGCAACCTGAAGCTCATCAGCGTTCCTACGTTGGAGTTGCTCTGCGTTCCCGTACTGCTGCGCGAACTGGTGGAGGAGGATGCTCTGCTGTGTCCGATGATTGACGCTCGCCGCATGGAGGTCTATGCCGGCATCTACGACCGTGCCCTGAAGCCCGTTCGTGAGGTGAGTGCCGATGTGGTCGATGCCGACACCTATAGGAAGTGGTTGGACGAATGTCCCGTCTACTTTTTCGGTGGTGGTGCCAAGAAGTGTATGGAGGCCATCAGCCATCCCAATGCACGCTACATCGACGGCATCAAGCCCCTGGCCAAGTGGATGCAGCCGCTGGCTGAGCGCCGACTGATGAACGACCAGACCGAAAGTGTGGCCTACTATGAGCCCTTCTACCTGAAAGACTTTGTGGCCAAAATGCCCAAGAAACTATTATAAAATATGGAAATAAAAGGATTAGACTACAACACAGGGCGTGAGAAGCTGCTGATGCCCGAATATGGACGTGAGATACAGAAGATGGTGGACTACGCCATTGAACTTCCTACCAAGGAGGAACGGCTCAGTTGT
>CADBHI010000008.1 GCA_902794405.1 uncultured Prevotellaceae bacterium | reverse complement strand
TTTGGTTATTTTAATTATTTTGTCTACTTTTGCAGCGATATCAATTAATAATAACTCCTAAACTTAAACTTTATTGCCTATCGAAACAAAAATACTTCATAACAAATAAGTAACCAATATGAAGGAATTTGAGGGAATGACCAACGAGCAGTTGGCATTACTTTACATAGGAGGAAACAATAAAGCATTTGACGAGTTATTAGAAAGAACCCAGTCGAAGATTTATGCTTATATCGTTTTTGTTGTACGCAACGAAGACATAGCCAACGACATCTTTCAGGAAACATTCGTCAAAGTGATTACCAAGCTGCACGAGGGACGCTACACCGACTCGGGCAAGTTCATGTTTTGGCTGACGCGTATAGCCCACAACGCCATCATGGACTGGTACCGCGCACTCAAAAGCGACCACGTGGTAGACCTGGCTGATGACAACAACCTGAGCAACCTGCAGGGCGAAGAGGTGTGCGACAGCTACCGCGAAAGCGAAATCGTGAACGAGCAGGTGAAGCAGGACGTCAAGCGCATGATGGAGGCCCTGCCCGCCCCACAGCGCGAAGTGGTCTTCATGCGCTACTACCAGCAACTTTCGTTCAAGGAGATTGCCAAGCTCACGGGCGTCAGCATCAACACCTCGCTGGGCCGTATGCGCTACGCTCTGATGAACCTCCGCAAAATGGCGAAGGAACACCAGATTGAACTCGCTTTGGAATACTAACTTACCACTAACATCAGCCCACGTCAGCACACCCAGAGTTTACTCCGGGCAAACTCCCCTTTTACTCCGGGCAAACTCCGAGTTTACTCCGGGCAAACTTTTAGTCGTTACAGGCTGCGGAGATTGTGGATGGTCTGCTCAGGCGTGGGGCTCTTGAAGATGTAGCTGCCAGAGACGAGAACGTCGACACCAGCCTCTATAAGCTTTGGAGCTGTCTCACCCTGCACGCCACCATCAACCTCGATGAGGGCCTTGCTGCCACTCTGGGCAATGAGCTGCCGAAGCTGACGGACTTTCTTGAGGGTGTTCTCGATGAAGGTCTGACCGCCGAATCCGGGATTGACGCTCATCAGGAGTACCATTTCAACGTCGCATATAATGTCCTCGAGCATCGAGACGGGCGTGGCGGGATTCAGAGTGACGCCAGCCTTCATGCCGGCATCATGAATCTCCTGTACCGTGCGGTGCAGGTGGTCACAGGCCTCGAAGTGAACGTTCATCATCATGGCGCCAAGCTTGGCCGTCTGCTTGATATAGCGCTCAGGCTTCACTATCATGTAGTGCACGTCGAGGGGTTTCTTGCAGAGTGAAGCCACGGCCTCGAGCACAGGGAATCCGAATGAGATGTTGGGCACGAAGACGCCGTCCATGACGTCGAGGTGGAGCCAGTCGGCCTCACTACGGTTAATCATTTCAATATCGCGGTCGAGATGCAGGAAGTCGGCTGCAAGCAACGATGGAGAAACCAATGCCATTTCAGAATTCGATTTAGTTCAAACAATATGCTTGACCGTTGTTCACACGATAGGAATAAGCGAAATCCCTAATCAGATTGAGCGTCTTCTCGCTCGGTTTCAGTCCTTCACTCATGGAAGCGACTACGTCAATAATTTGCTGAGTAGATATTTGCATAGGCAACAGAGTTTAATTACGATTTTCGTTTATACTAATTAAACGGAGCAGCCTACCAATTTATTATGTCACTTAGCAATAAAATTTTCGATTTCTTTCATACCGTTGAGAAAGGCGGTGGCATCCATGCGTTTCTTGCCTGCTAACTGTAGCTCGTCAATCTGCAGCAGATGGTCGGCAGTTCCTATGTACAGGTGCTTGCGGTCGGCCACGATGTGCCCTACCCCACAGGTAGGCTGGGTGGTCTTGGTGGTACGGAATAGCTTCAGCACCGTCTCCTTACCGTCGGGACTGACGAGTGTTGTCCAGGCTCCAGGATAGGGACTGAGGCCGCGCACGAAGTCGTAGACGCGCTTCGAGGGAAGGTTCCAGTTGACCTCGCAGGTCTCCTTGAAGATCTTTGGAGCGGGTTTCAGCTCGTAGGATTCCTGTTGGGGGATGCTGACGGGGAAACCGTCAGCCGCGAGGATGCGGTCGAGGGTTTGCAGGCAGATGTCGGCTCCGAGATGCATGAGGCCGTCGTAGACGTACTCCACGTCGGCCGTGTCGGGAATGGCAAAGGGCAGCTGCATAATGATGCGACCCGTATCGATGTCATGGTCCAGGAAGAACGTCGTGACGCCCGTCTCGGTCTCTCCGTTAATGACGGCCCAGTTGATAGGTGCCGCGCCACGATACTGCGGCAACAGGGCGGCATGCACGTTGAAGGTGCCATAGCGGGGCATGTCCCACACCACCTCGGGCAGCATGCGGAAAGCGACAACCACTTGCAGGTTAGCCTCATACGAGCGCAGCTGCTCGACGAACTCTGGGTCTTTCATCTTTTCAGGCTGGAGCACGGGCAATCCGTGTTCCAGGGCATACTGCTTCACGGCCGAGGGCTGCAGCACACTTCCGTGGCGCCCTACGGGTTTGTCGGGCTGTGTCACCACCGCCATCCGGCGTTCCCATAAACACGATTCTCAGGTCTTCTTTCGTCATTGTCAATTCGTCAATTATTCGTTAGTCTTCGCTCATGTCGTGCACCATCTTACGATATAAGGTATAGAGGCGCTGACGCGAGATGTAGCCCTTCAGGTGGTTGCTCGTGTCGACCACGGGCAGCCATTCGGCCCCAGTACGCTCAAAGGTCTTCATGACGCTGGACATCGGGGCCGTGTCGAGCAGCGTTGCCACAGGCTCCTCCATGAGCTGTGCGGCGGTGAAATGATGGTAGAGCTCGATACGGAACAGCACCTTTCGGATGTGCACAATGTCGACCTCGCCGAGCAGGGTACCAGCGCCATCGAGCACGGGCAGCACCCGGTTGCGACTGCGGCTCACCTGATTCACGATCTGTCCCAGCTCGGTGCCGGCCTCCACCGCCATGTAGTCGCGGTCAATAACCGATTCGAGGTTCATCAGCGTGAGCACGGCGTGGTCGGTATGATGAGTCAGTAGCTTGCCCTCCTTGGCCAGCCGCGAGCCGTAGATGCTGTGAGGCTCAAAGATGATGATGGTGAGATAAGAGCTGACCGACACGATCATCAGCGGCAGCAGCAAGCTGTAGCCACCCGTGAGTTCGGCAATGAGGAAGATGCCTGTCAGCGGGGCGTGCATAACCCCCGACCCACCTGCTCGAGGTTCCACAGGCGTGAAAAGAGGAAGCCCGTGAAGCATCCAATGAACAACGAGGGTGCGAATGTTCCACCGCAACCGCCACCGCCATTGGTGGCCGATGTGGCAAACACCTTGAACAGCAGCACCATGGCCAGGTAGGGAATGAGCATAGCAGCCTGCCCAGCGAAGAGTGAATTGTTGAGTATCTGGTTCCAGTCGGCCTCGGTCTTGCCATTAAGCAGCAGATTGATACTGGAATAGCCCTCGCCAAAGAGCGCAGGGAAAAGGAAGATGAGCAGGCTCAACATGGAGCCGCCGATGGCCAGTCGCAGATAGGGTCTGTCCTTGTAGCGCGCAAAGATGCCCTCGGCAAAGCCCATCGCCCTGATGAAGTAGAGCGACACTAAGCCACAGGTGATGCCAAGGAGCAGACAAGCGGGAATGCGTTGAACGCCCCACTCATTGTCGAGGTGGAATGTGAAGAGGGCCGCGTCGCCGCTGAAGATGTAGGTAAAGCAGGTGGCAGTCACACAGCTCACGAGGATGGGCAGTAGCGACGACATGGTCATGTCGATGAGCAGCACCTCAAGGGTGAATACGAGTCCGGCGATGGGGGCCTTGAAGATGCCCGCAATAGCTCCTGCAGCACCGCAGCCCACCAACGTCATCAGCGTCTTGCGGTCGAGGTGGAACAACTGTCCGAGGTTCGAGCCAATGGCAGAACCTGTCAGCACGATGGGCGCCTCGGCACCTACGGAGCCGCCGAAGCCGATAGTGATGGCCGAGGCAATGACCGACGACCAGCAGTTGTGGGACTTGAGTCTCGACTTGTTCGACGAGATGGCCCACAGAATGCGAGTGATACCGTGAGAGATATTGTCGCGCACAATATAGCGTACGAAGAGCGACGTCAGGTAGATGCCCACCACGGGATAAACCAGATAGAGCCAGTTGGCCGACGACTTCGAGAACGAACTGGTGAGCAGCGCCACAATCAGGTTGATGATGCTGTGGAGCGTATAGGCGGCCACAGCGGCAAAGAAGCCCACGATGAGCGCCAGGATAATCAGAAACATCCGGTCGCTGACGTGCTCCACACGCCAGTTGTGCAACCGTTTCATCCAGGTCGTTGTTCCTGTATTTTGTTCAATTTCCATTTTCTGCTTTCATTTTAATGGCCGTCGCCACGACATAGGCCGTCGTCCAGGCCGCCTGGAAGTTGAAGCCTCCAGTAATGCCGTCGATGTCGAGCACCTCACCCGCAAAATAGAGGTTCGGCACATGGCGACTCTCCAGCGTTGCTGGGTTCACATCGGCCAGCGAGATGCCACCACAGGTGACAAACTCATCGCGAAAGGCCGCGCGGCCAGCCGTCATGTAGACATCGTTCGTAAGAGTGTTCACCAGGCGGTTCAACTCTTTCTGGTTCAGGTTCTGCCAGCGGTTCTTACTACGCTCGCCGAGGGTCTTAGTCAGCAAGTAAGACCAGAGCCTTGTGGGCAAACCACAAGGCGCAACAGTCTGCAGCTGCTTCTGAGGCTGCTGTGCTACTATTGACTGTAACTGCTCCATAACCTCGGGTTCCTTGCCCCCCGTCCAGTTGATGCTCAGCGGCACCTGATAGTCAGCCTCGCTCAGATGACGGGCACCATAGCTCGACACACGCAACACGGCAGGACCGCTTACGCCCCAATGGGTAATCAGCAACGGTCCCTCGGCGCGGAACTTAGTGCCGGGAATCATCACCTGTACTGGCTCCACCACCGTTCCCATCAGCTCCGTCAGCTGCCGGTCGGCAATGCTCAACGTGAAGAGCGATGGCACAGGCTTCACGATTTCATGACCGGCATCGGCCAGCCACTGTAGCCCTGAAGCCTGCGGCGACCCTCCGGTACAGACGGCCACAAAGTCATAGTCAGTCACGTCGTCGAGCGCGTTCACCTTCGCACCCATTCTTATTTCTACCTGATGCCTCTTAGCCTCGGAGAGGAAGCAATTGATGATGGCATGTGAATCCTGCAAGGCAGGAAACACGCAATCGTCGTCCTGAGTAACAAGCCTTACACCGTGGCTTTCAAACCACTGATAACCGGCTCGATAATCAAACACCTTAAACAGCCGCTTCAATAGTCGGTGACCGCGAGGATAAACCTGCGACAAATCGGTGACGTGAGCAAAAGAGTTGGTGCAGTTGCAGCGTCCGCCGCCCGACACCTCCACCTTGGCCAGCACGTGCTGGCTACGCTCCAGGATGGTCACCGCCATCGACGGCACCATTTCCTTCAGATTTACTGCCAGGAAAAATCCTGCTGCGCCACCGCCTACTATTGCCGTCCGCATACTACTTCCTGATAATCTCCACCTGTCCGTCCTCGCGCAAGCGGATAATGCTCGACGGCATGTGAGGCTTGTGCTCCTGACGGCGGCTCCAGCACACGTAGTCGACAGCCTCAAGGATTCGAGGGTCAATGTCACGGTAGTTCTGGGCAGCCGGCTCGCCGCTGATGTTGGCCGACGTCGAGACAATGGCCTTCTGGAAACGGAAGCAGAGCTCCTTGGAGAACGGCTCCTGGGTGATACGAATACCGATGGAACCATCGTCGGCAATAAGATTCTCGGCCAGGTTGATGGCCCCGTCAAGGATAAGCGTTGTAGGACGGTCACCCTCCTTCAGACTATCGATGAGCTGCCAGGCTACGTCGGGCACGTTGCGCACATAACGTTGCAGACGGGAGTCGCTGTCAACCAGACAGATCAGCGCCTTGGAGTCGTCGCGCTGCTTGATGTCGTAAACCCGTTTCACAGCCTCTGCGTTAGTGGCATCACAGCCGATGCCCCAGACAGTATCGGTGGGATAGAGTATCACCCCACCCCGGCGCATCACTTCGATGGCCTGCTTGATATCTTCCTGTTGTGTCATGATTACTTAATAGGTTTCGCTGATTGCTCATTCTTTGGTGCCTTACCATAGCGAATGGCCAGCATCGTCATATCGTCGGTCAACTCGGCCTCACCCATGAACCTTTGGAGGGTGGCCCTCATGCGTTCGATGAACGGCTGAGGTGCAGACTCCAGACCATAAAGCGACTGTAATGCCTCACCCATCACACGTCTTTCCTCGAACAGTTCGTGGTTGACGTTCTCGGCCATGGGCAAACCGTCGGAATAAGCAAAGAAAAGCGTACCAGGTGCAAGTGTCACCTCCTGAGCCTCGTAGTTCCACACGCTATTGACACCGACCGACAGATTCTCGTCAACAGGCAACTGTGTCAGCTCTTCGCCAACCAGCAATGGTGTCGGATGGTTGGCATTGCAATAACGCAGTTCACCAGTAGACAAGTCAAGGAGACCGACAAACAGCGTGGCCGACACAGACTCGTCGCCTACCCCAAACAACGCCTGGTTGATGCTGCTCACAATGCGATCTGGCTGCTCCTCATTGATAATGGCCGTACGGAACAACGACTTAGCCAGGGTCTTGTTCAAGGAGGCTCCTAAGCCCTTTCCTGAACCGTCACCGATGCAGAACAGCAGTTTCCCGTCACGAAGAACAGCGTCGTAGAAGTCGCCGCCAATCGTTTTGGCAGTCTCCATCGTGACATGAATATCAAAGGCTTTATCGCGAGGCAGTCCGTAGTCGGCAACCAGCGACTGCATGCTCTCGGCAATCTGCTGCTCAGTCAGAGCACGTTCCTCTGTACGTGTATTATCTTCCAGCTGCTCGTAGGCTGTCTTCAGGCTGGCATAGTCCTTCTCAATGCGAAGACGGGCACGACGGCGCAAATACGTAAATATGCCAAACAAGGCAAAGATAGCGGCCAAGACGCCATAGCCTATCCACTGGCGTGTCTCGGCCTCACGGCTTTCTTCTGCCGCCTTCTTGGCTTCTATCTTGATAATCGTCGCCTGCTCCTCTGACTCAAGCCGACGTGACTTGGAAATGGCAGAGTCGAGGTGCTCGCTGATATACAAACTAACGGCAGAGGCCGATTCAGTACGGCCGGCCAACTTATTGGCATTGTACTTCTTCAGCACCATCTTCTGCAGCGTTTCCAACGAGTAGCCGGCATCGTGTTCGGTAAGCAAGGTGTCGAGGCTCTCATAGCAGTCAGCAGCTTCACCCCACCTGTTGGCAACCGACAGATAGTCAACGGCCAGAATACGGCCATTGGGAGTCTGACTAAAGCGGGTTTTCTTGAAGTGCTCGTAAGCCTCGGCGGCCTCCTCTTTCTGATTCAACCCCTCCAGGGCAATAGCCCGATAGATGTCATAGCGTGCCCATTGCTTGTCGGTATAGTCGTCATCA
The DNA here is from genome assembly GCA_902794405.1 of uncultured Prevotellaceae bacterium. Classification (GTDB taxonomy): domain Bacteria; phylum Bacteroidota; class Bacteroidia; order Bacteroidales; family Bacteroidaceae; genus Prevotella. Next base: position 47,037 of record CADBHI010000008.1, on the reverse strand, counting down.
TTGTTGCCACGCTGCTCATACTGGCTGATCAGTTCTCCGTAACGCTTTGTCCACTGGAGCGCCTCCTTGAAATTATGAGTCTCGTTGCAGTTGTAGGCAATATTGATGACACCCGCAATTGCGTTCTTGAACGACTCGTTGGTGCGACGTTTCTCGATGTTCTCGATGTGCATCTTGTAAGCACGGTCGTACGACTGGTTAGCCTCGTCGGCAGACATACCGAAACGCGACTGGCAACAACCGATATAAATCAGGAGGTTCGTGTAGTCGCTCGTCGTGTCGCACTTCAGCTGTTCCAACCGTTCGGCCGCAGGAATGGCTACATCCAAGGCTGCCTCATACTCGCCACGGACACACAGAACATTGGTCAGACGGCTGGCTGACTTGGCATAAATTTCCAAATCACCGGCATCCTTGGAATTGGCTGTTTCTGCCATCGATGATTTCCAATAATACTCGGCCATGCGGTGCTGCATATTACGGTCACAGTCATAGCCCTTCTGATAATTGGCTTCCGCCTTACTACCACTTTTATCCGAAGTGGTTCGCTTACCACAGGCTGCCACCATGAAAAAGACAGCCATTATCCAAATCAGATTCTTTCTCATTGACCTTAAGTATTAAATGATGGAATAGTTATCGTTTGATTTCAATGTCGCTTTTGACGTTGTTGCGTATCTTCGTCAGGTAGCCCTTCATGCCCTCGCCGTCCTTGTTGTCGATAATCTCGAGCAGTTCCTTCAGCTCGGTACGTATCTGGCTGACCTGGTCGTGGGTGTAGGGGTTAAAGAGGATTTCCTGCAACAGGTAGTCATCCTCGTTGAGCACACCCTTGGCAATGCGCATGTGGCGCTTGAAGGTGGTACCAGGAGCGTCCTGATGCTTCATGACGGCAGCAAAGACGAAGGTCGAGACGAAGGGGATACTCAAGGAGTAGGCCACCGTGCGGTCGTGCTCCTCAAAGGTGTACTCATAGATGTTGAGTCCCAGTCGCTGGTAGAGGTCCTTGAAGAAAATGCGGCCCATGTAGTCGCCCTCGCTGATGATGATGGCATTCTCCTCGCTCAGCTGGTTGAGGTTGGCGAAGGTGGGGCCAAACATCGGGTGGGTCGAGACATAACGCATACCCGTCGACTCGTAGAACTCCTTGAGGTCGGTCTTTACCGAGGAGATGTCGCTGATGATGCACTCCTTGGGAAGATAAGGAATAACCTCGCGGAAGACAGGGATAGTATATTTCAGCGTGACGGCATTGATGAGCAACTCAGGACCGAACGCCTGAATCTCCTCATAGGTGGTGAAACGTTGACAATTATAGGTGAAGCGCATGCGCTTGGGGTCGCGTTCGAAGACGGCAACCTCGTGGTCGAAACTCAGCAGGTCGATGAAGAAGCTACCCATCTTGCCTGCGCCCATAACTAGTATTTTCATAAAAGAAAGCCCCCCTCTTATCCCCCCCTTGGGGGGAGGCCGCAACAGGGGCGTGGGCCTTTAGTAACTACGAGGAGCCTCCCCCAAGGGGGAGGTTGGAGGGGGCATTTATTTATTGATAATCTCTATCTGCTGACGCACACTCTCCTCATGGATATTCTCGAAGACCTTGGCCACAAAGTCGGGACCCATGCCGCAGAGCGAACCCTGAACGCCACGCTTCGACAGGATCTCGTTGTAGCGTGAGGCCTGCAGCACAGTCATGTTGTGTTCCTTCTTGTAGTGACCAATCTCACGGCAGACGCGCATACGCTTTGCCAGGATGTCCATGATCTGATTGTCGAGCTCGTCAATCTGCTTACGCAGGCTGGCGAGTCCTTCGGTAGTGGTATGCTCGTCGCGGATGATGAGCAGCGAGAGGATATAGTCGAGCACCTCGGGCGTTACCTGCTGCTTGGCGTCGCTCCATGCCTTGTCGGGGTCGCAATGGCTCTCGACAATGAGTCCGTCGAAGCCCAGGTCCATTGCCTGCTGGCAGAGCGGGGCAATCAGCTCGCGACGGCCGCCAATGTGCGAGGGGTCACAGATAATGGGCAGCTCGGGAATGCGGCGATGCAGCTCGATGGGAATCTGCCACATCGGGGCATTGCGGTAGATTTTCTGCTCGTAGGACGAAAAGCCGCGATGGATGGCAGCCAGACGCTTGATGCCAGCCTGGTTGATGCGCTGCAGGGCACCTATCCACAACTCAATGTCAGGGTTCACGGGGTTCTTCACAAAGACGGGCACGTCGACGCCTTTCAGCGCATCGGCCAGAGCCTGCATGGCAAAGGGGTTGGCAGTGGTGCGGGCACCCACCCAAAGGATGTCGATGTCGTACTTTAACGCCAGCTCCACGTGTTCAGGCGTGGCCACCTCGGTAGATACGAGCATTTTGGTCTCGTCCTTCACCTGCTTCAGCCAAACCAAGGCAGGCTCGCCGTGTCCCTCGAAGCCGCCGGGCTTCGTACGGGGCTTCCACACGCCGGCACGGAAGTTGTGACAGCCCTTCATGGCCAGCTGTCGTGCGGTTTGCATTACTTGCTCTTCAGTCTCTGCAGAACAGGGGCCTGCAATCACGAAGGGTCGTTCGTTGTCACTCGGTAAATTTAATGGTTGTAATTCTAATTCCATAGGGCCTACCCCCAACCCCTCCCCAAGGGAGGGGAGCTTGGTTACTTTCGGGGGATCCAATTTATTTATTTTTCTATTTCTTTACTGTTAGTCTATTCAGACATCCCTCCCTTGGGGAGGGCTTGGGTGGGCTTTATACGTTCAAGAGCTTCTTGTATCTTCTCTTCCTTGGCACAAAGCGAGATGCGGATGTAGCGCTCACCGTTAGAGCCGAAGATGAAGCCGGGAGTGATAAAGACGCGGGCTTCGTGAAGCACTCGCTCCGTCAGGTCTTCAACATTCTGGATGCTGTCGGGAATACGTCCCCAGAGGAACATGCCCACTTGGTTTGGGTCGTAGGTACAACCTAAGACATCCATGATCTGCTCAGCATAATGGCGACGGCGGGCATAATTCTCGATATTGAACTCATGATGCCACTCTTCCGTGTTGTGCAAAGCCTCGGCAGCAGCCAACTGGATGCCGCGGAACGTACCTGAGTCAACATTTGACTTGATCTTCATAATCCATGAGATAAAGGTGGCATTCGTCAGGCACATACCCACACGCCAGCCAGGCATATTGTGGCTCTTCGACATGGAGTTGAACTCGATACAGCAGTCCTTGGCACCTGGAACCTGAAGAATGCTCAGATGCTCCTCGCTAAGGATGAAGCTGTAGGGATTGTCGTTGACGACGACGATGCCGTGCTCCTGGGCAAACTTGACCAGCCGCTCGTAGGTGGCACGCTGGGCGCGGCCTCCAGTCGGCATGTTGGGATAGTTGGTCCACATCAGCTTGACACGCGAGAGGTCCATCTTCTCCAGCTCGTCGAAATCGGGCTGCCAACCGTTGTCCTCCCGCAGGTTGTAATTTACAATCTTGGCACCGAGAATCTTCGAGAGCGACGTGTAGGTAGGATAGCCGGGATTGGGCACCAGCACTTCGTCGCCTGGGTTCACGAAAGCTAATGTGACGTGCAAGATACCTTCCTTCGAGCCAATCAACGGCAACACCTCACTCTTGGGGTCGAGATCAACGTCATACCAGCGCTTGTAGAAGTAGGCCATTGCCTCGCGCAGCTCGGGTGTTCCCATCGTCATCTGATAGCCGTGGGCATTAGGATCGCGGGCCACCTCACACAATTTATCTATGGTCTGCTCCGAAGGGGGCATATCAGGACTACCTATGGCCAGGCTGATGATGTCCTTGCCCTCAGCATTCATCTTTGCTACTTCCTTCAGTTTCCTACTGAAATAGTATTCCTGTACTAAACTTAATCTTTCTGCAGGTTGTATCATAATTATCAATTCGTTTGTTTTCCGTCCTTATATTCTCCTAGAATCTTCAAATCCGTCGTCAATGGGATGATCGCATCGATTGACTGACGATAGCGCGTCAGATCATCATACATCACGTCGACATAGAAGAGGTATTCCCATTCGTGGCCGATGACGGGTAGCGACTGGATCTTCGTCAGATTGATGTGATAGAATGAGAGTATCGCCAGCACATGAGACAGACTGCCCTGTTCGTGAGGCAGTGAGAAGACGATACTCGACTTGTTGGTCTCTGTCAGGGGACGAAGCAAATCTGCTTTATTAGGGTTACTCACCACCAGAAAGCGTGTGAAATTATGCTTGTTGTCCTCAATATGATCCTCCAACACCTTCAAACCGTAGAGCCGTGCTGCCTCAGCGTGGCAGATAGCCGCCCAACCACGATGCTGGCCTTCGGCAATCATCTTAGCCGAACCTGCCGTGTCCTCAGCCTCCACGTTCTTCAGCTGCGGGTGCTGAGCCAGGAACTTCCGGCATTGCATCAGGGCTACAGGGTGTGAATGGACCTCGGTAATGGTGTCCCAGTCATCCTCGGGCAGACAGCAAATGCTGTGGGTGATGTGCAGTTTGTGCTCACCAACGATGGTCGTACCAGAGTCACGCAGCAGCTCATAGTTGTGAAGCAAGCTACCGGCTATCGTATTCTCTATCGCCAGCATGCCGATGGCCGTCGGGTCTTGCTTGATAGAAGCAAAGACCTCCTCGAACGTCGAGCAACAGATCAGTTGCATCTGCTCACCCTCTAAATACAGATGAGCTGCTATATCGTGGAACGACCCCACCATGCCTTGTATCGCTATTCTCTTCATATTCTTTTTATCAAAAACTCCGCTTTCACCTTGTAGTGAAGCGGAGCCTTATATTTTCTACTTTGAATTCCTCAACCTTACATACGGCTTACCGCTTCACAACTCGTGTAAAGTAAAAGTAATAGCCGTAAAAGTAAGCGTTGCGATTCAACATTTGTCTTCTTTTTTAGTTTACCGCCTGCAAAAGTAACGCTTTTTCTCCATTCCTGCAAATTTTTTGGCGGAAATTTTCAAAAAAGATCAGTAAGCATGGTCTGTCTTGAGTTCGTCCTTCGTCAGCTTCTTCTTGTCAATGGCCCGCCAGCAGTAGACGATATAGGCCAGTACGAAGGGTACGAGGAGCGAAACATAGAACATGGTACGCAGGGTAAATTCGCTACTGCAGGAGTTTGCGAGCGTCAGCGACGACTGCAGGTCAGCAGTAGAGGGATAATAGGCCGTGTTGTTCCAGGCCGAGCATAGCAGCAGAGCCAGCACAGTGAGCACGGTGCCGATACCAGCAGGCCAAATGCCGCTGACAAACTGTTTGTCGACGATAGTCTTTCCGATGCCAAACAGCACCAACACTACACCTATTAATAATATAATAAGCAGATACCACATGGAGAGGAAGTTGGTCAGATACTTGTAAGGCTCCATGAAGATGACACCCTCAGCATTGTAGGCATAGCCATCCTTTAGCAGCAGGTGGATGAGATAGGCCACAAACAGGATGAGGAAAGGCACGGTGTTGACCAACAGGCTGTGACGTCCCCGTTCACGGATGTCATCGTCGTTGACATTGTTCATGACATAGAGGCATCCGAGGATACGTGCCAGGAACACCACGGCAAAGCCCAAGACGAGCACCCAGGGATTGAGCAGGGCGTCAAGGCCGTGGGAAGCGTTGGCCCAGCGGCTGATGATGGGAGTCATCGCTCCAAAGTCGATCATGTTGTTCTTCTCAACGATGAAGTTAGAGCCTTCGAAGAACGTGGCAACGGCACCACCTAAGAGCAACGGACCGACAATGCCGTTGAGCACCAGGAAGAACTGGAACGTGCTGGGGCCGAGGATGTTGCCTATCTTGTTCTGGAACTCGTAGCTGACAGCCTGCAATACGAAGGTAAAGAGGATGATCATCCACAACCAGTAGGCACCGCCGAAGCTCGTAGAGTAGAACAACGGGAACGAAGCAAAGAAGGCACCGCCAAAGGTGACCAGCGTGGTGAACGTGAACTCCCACTTGCGGCCAGTGGAGTTGATAACCATCCGCCGTCCTTCCTCATTGCCGCCAATGGAACGCACCAGCGAGTTGGCTCCCTGTACAAAGAGCAGGAAAACTAATAGTGCACCAAGGAGTGATACAATGAAACACCAGTAGTGCTGTAAGAATTCGTATGTCATAACTATTTTCGATTTACGATTTTCGATTTACGATTTAAACTCTGGTCCCTTTTGGATTTGTCGGAGCATAATGCTGACCTCGACGGCCAGCATAGTGGTGAACAGGATAAGGAAGAGGAAGAACGTCAGCATGACGCTTCCCGACTGCAGGTCGCTGACAGCCACCCAAGTGGGCAGCATGTCCTGAATGGTCCACGGCTGACGTCCGAACTCGGCGACCAGCCAGCCACTTTCCGAGGCAATGTAGGCCAGCGGAATCAGGGCAATGGCAAACCAGTAGTGCCAGGCGGGCAGGTTGGTGATGTCATTGCCGTCGGCCTCGGTCTCGGGTATGAGTCCGATGGTGGCCAACAGTCTGCGGGTGAACACCGTCAGGAACGGAATCTTATAGGTAATCACCAGCAACAGGGCAAAGTAAAGAATCAACAAGCAACCAACGCCCACCATGATGCGGAACGCCCAGAAGTTGACGGCAATGGGTGGCACTACCTGCGACTTGTCCTTGATATAGCCGTAGCCGAAGTACTTCATGTTCTCCTGGAGTGCCGAGGAAAGACTGCTTAGAGTGGCCTCATCGGCTCCATCGGCCTTGGCCGTACGATATTCCGTAAGTGCAATGATGGCCATTTTGCCCCTTTCTATCTTCTCGTTCACAGAGAGCTCACGCGTACCGTCCGGACGGGTATAGCCGTTCAGGATGTCGTTGATGCCGGGCACATAGCCGTGGAAATCGTTGGTGGCCATGAACGACAGGGCGTAGGGCATCTCGATCTTCAGCGGAGCCGACTCCTCGTTCTCGTAGTCGGGCTGACCGAAAGGACTCACCCAGGCTACAGCCGTCAGTCCCACGTCATTACCGCCATTATACAGCGCCTCCATAGCCGCCAGCTTCATGGGCTGCACCTCGGCTACGTCCTGTGCCGACTTGTGGCCTGTGGCGGCAGCCAGCACAGCTGCAATGAGTCCCACCCAGGCACCAATCTTCAGGCTTTCCAGCGCCATCTTCGTCTCACGCTTCTTCATGAGATACCAGCAGCTGACGCCCACGCAGAAGACACCGCCGATAATCCAGGCTGAGGCCACCGTGTGACAGAACTTAGAGACGGCAAAGGGCGACAGGGCCACCTCGGCAAACGACACCATCTCGTTGCGCATCGTGTCGGGATTGAACTCACAGCCAACAGGATACTGCATCCATGCGTTGGCCACCAGAATCCACCAGGCAGAGATGGTAGCACCAAGTCCCGTCAGCCATGTGGAGGCCAAGTGGAATCCGGGTGACACCTTCTTCCAGCCGAAATACATGACCGCCACAAACGTTGACTCCATAAAGAAGGCCACAATGCCCTCAACGGCCAATGGTGCACCAAAGATGTCACCCACGAACCATGAGTAGTTCGACCAGTTGGTGCCGAACTCAAACTCCAGGATGATACCCGTGGCCACGCCCATAGCGAAGTTGATACCGAAGAGCTTCTGCCAGAAGATGGCCGTGTCCTTCCAGAACTTGTCTTTTGTGCGATAGTAGCACGTCTCCATGATACCCATGATGACGGCCAGGCCGAGCGTCAGGGGCACAAAGAGCCAATGATAGATTGCCGTGAGCGCAAATTGTGCTCTCGACCAGTCAATGGTCCCGGCATCGATGTTTAGCAATAGGTTTGTCATATCGTTATTGGTTTAAAATTTGAGTCGCCACATAGCCTGCCTCGTCGCCATTGGCGTGCTCCTTCAGAAAATTCGGGAAAAAGAACACCTTCAGCACGGCGAAGATGATAAAAAGCTTAATGAGTATGATGGCCCACAGCGTACGCCCCAAGCGCATATCACGAAAGCCCTCGTAGTAGAGGTCGAATACTCTGTGGGTCAAACTGCTTTTCTTCATAGGCACAAGAAAAAGGATGGTTTCAGTTTGCAAATATAAGTTTTTTTCCTGAAACTGCCAAACATTCTTGAAAAAAAATGAACATTACGCATGCTAAACCCCTATTGGAACAGGGAGAACGGAAGGTTCAAAAGAATAATATTCTGCCGGATGGCCTCCCAAATAGACAAAACAGAACAAATGCAAAGCCCGACTACATCTAAAAGGTTTTTATTCCGAAAATTAATGGAAATTTGGTCATATTATCTAAAGTCCGTACCTTTGCACCCAGAAATCAAACATTAACAATTAAAAGAAAGGATAAGATTATGAGTACAAAGAATTACAAGTTTGAGACCCTTCAACTCCACGTAGGCCAAGAACAGGCTGACCCCGCAACCGACGCACGTGCGGTACCTATCTACCAGACCACGTCGTACGTGTTCCGTAACTCACAGCACGCCGCCGACCGCTTCGGCCTCCGCGATGCAGGTAATATCTATGGTCGTCTGACCAACTCGACGCAGGGCGTGTTCGAAGACCGCGTAGCTGCCCTCGAGGGTGGTGTGGCTGGTCTGGCCGTGGCCTCTGGTGCAGCCGCTATCACCTATGCCCTGCAGAATATCGTGCAGGCTGGTGACCATATCGTAGCTGCCGACAACCTCTACGGCGGTTCCTACAACCTGATTACCCACACGCTGGCAACCCAGGGCATCAGCAATACCATTATCAACGTGAACGACCTCGACGCCCTCGAAGCTGCCATCAAGCCCAACACGAAAGTAGTATATGCCGAGACATTCGGCAATCCCAACAGCGACGTGCTCGACCTCGAAGGTGTGGCCGCTGTGGCTCACAAGCACGGCATTCCCTTCATCGTGGACAACACCTTCGGCACACCTTATTTAATTAGGCCGTTAGAGCATGGAGCCGACATCGTGGTACACTCTGCCACTAAGTTCCTCGGCGGTCACGGAACAAGCCTCGGTGGCGTCATCGTCGACGGCGGAAAGTTCGACTGGAAGCAGAACGACAAGTTCCCCACCCTCTCTAAGCCCGATCCCTCATATCACGGCATCGTCTTTGCCGACGCTGTAGGTGCTGCGGCTTACGTCACCCGCATCCGTGCCGTCATCCTGCGCGACACCGGTGCTGCCATCTCTCCCTTCAACGCCTTCATCCTGTTGCAGGGTGTTGAGACCCTGAGCCTGCGTGTGGAGCGCCACGTAGAGAACGCCCTGAAGGTGGTCGACTTCCTGAAGAACCATCCAAAGGTGGCTGCCGTTCACCATCCGGCTCTGGAGAGTCATCACGACCACCAGCTCTACAAGAAGTACTTCCCCAATGGTGGCGGTTCCATCTTCACCTTCGAGGTCAAGGGCGGTCAGGAAGAGGCCTGGCGCTTCATCGATGCCTTGCAGATCTTCTCACTCCTGGCAAACGTGGCCGACGTGAAGAGCCTGGTGATCCATCCCTACACCACCACCCACTCACAGCTCTCGCCTGAGGAACTGGCCGAACAGCACATCACGCCTGCCACCGTGCGTCTGAGCATCGGTACGGAGCACATCGACGACATCATCGACGACCTGGCTCAGGCACTCGACAAGATTTAATCAAAGAAATCAATAATTCTGGGAGTAATCTGTCAAATTCTCCAACAAATTTGGCAGATTACTTCAAATTTCGTAATTTTGCAACCACATTTCTCACACAAACCAACATCTATGAGAAAGTATATCGTAGCCGACAACCAGGAACTGACGCGCTTCGCGTTGGAGAATCTCTTGAAGCAAGACGAGAAAAACGTTGTTTACCGCGCCTTTGACAGAGGTGGACTGGTGACCCTGCTGAAGGAGCACCAGAGTGCAGTGGTGGTGCTCGACTACACACTGTTCGACTTTGCCGACGAAGACCAGCTGCTGATTATCGCCGAACGCTTCAGCCTGTCAGACTGGATTCTCATCAGCGACGAACTGACACCACAGTTTATCCGCCGTGTCATCTACTCTTCCCATCAGTTCAGCGTGGTATTCAAGGACGGCCCCATCAGCGAGATTCGCGAAGCCTTGAATGCTGTAGACCGCCATACGCGCTATCTTAGCCAGCGGGCTCTGGAAACCATCATCACCCAGCAGCAGGAAGAGGAGACAACCAGCGTCTTGACAACAACGGAAATGGAAATTGTGAAGGCCATCGCCCAGGGCAAGACCACCAAGGAAATTGCCGCCGAGCGCTTCTCCAGTGTCCATACCGTCACCACACACCGCAAGAACATTTTCCGCAAGTTAGGTATCAACACCGCACACGAAGCTGTAAAATACGCACTCCGTGCCGGATTGATAGATGCCAGTGAGTTCTATATCTAAACGTCTTTAGTCATCTGAGAAGCCCCTATACGGGAACTCAGTGCCTCTAAACTTGGAATGAGGCACTGAGTTGCAGGGAGTTTGCCGTAGGGTTATTAGCGTTTGCGTACGCCCAAACAACCGTTTGCGTATACCCAAACAACTGTTTGCGTACGCCCAAACAACCGTTCGAGTATACGCAAAAGTTGTTATTGAATTTTATTGTTAGCGGTAATTTCCTATATATTTAATAAGGTGTAAGCTACTCACCATTTCTTGAACAGGCTCGGGAAGAGCTTGTCTGTTTCTGCATTCAAATACCAATCCTTCGACGTATTAGCATCCTTTGCCCAACTCAGGAATGTCGTATAGGTCTTCGTAACGGGAGTCTTCTCCATAGGATAGCAGAATTCCTGAGGCACGATGATGGCGTAGGGGGGCTCACCCTTTGAGGGCAGTCCAATGGTCTTGCCTGTCGTCATGTTCTCAATATAGATATTGCTCAGGTACTCAGGAATACTTACCGTCGAGGCAACCTTGACGAAAGCAGCCATTGGGTCGAGATGCACACCGTTCACCTCGGTATTGACAAAGCGGTTGCCATTGGCGTCAGGTTCTGTTGCGTAGAATATTTCGTGTACCTCCATATCATTATACAACCAGCCCTTAGCACCGCGGATGTAAACTGTATCGTTAGCACCCGTAGCCACCAGCGTCAGCTGCAGCGTGGTGGCATCCCTGCGGATACAGCGCAACACGACGTCGTTGAGGTCGTAGTCGGCAGTATTCAGGCGGTCTTCGAAGCACATGGTGTAAGCCATCGGCTGGGTTCTGTCCTCAGCCAGTTCTTCGTACGAATAGACGGCGCTTTGGCCTTCGCCATATTCGTCGGAGAACACCGCCAGGCGGCGGCTGCTGACGTCGGGATCCTCGGCCAAGGCTTTGTTCAGCTGTGTAGTGGTGACGCCGCCAATCTGCAGGATAACGTCGCTATACTGGGTGTCGGCACCTTCCTCAAAGCAGAGGTAGGTCTTGCCGTTAGCAGTAAACGTAGCCATACGAGGATCGTCCACGTTCATGGAATAGTCGGTTATAGCAGTCTTGAACTGTCCGAAGGTATTGATTTCCTTGTTCAGTTCGCCACAGCCGTACATACATCCGTACTGGGTGTTATTAAGAGCACCGTCGTTATACTTCGTGGTGCCTTTGTCCTTTCTGATCATGAAGCCGATGCGGTAGCCATCGGGAATGACGGCCTTCGGCTGCGGGATGTTGAAACTGCCAGCAGGGAACAGGTCGGCCGGCATTGCATAATCAGTAATGGGAGTTGCCGATGAACCTTCATACTTCTCAAACGACCACAATCTTGTATACAAATAAGATCCTGTATTATTCTTTCCGCCTTTTCCAATCCAAACTCCAGAAACAGACTTCAAACTTTGGCCCATACCATTTTCAAAAATGTAGACGTCCGTTCTGCTGTCAGTCTGTTTAGCGTTGGGGTCGCAAATACGGAAGCAGAACTTATCCACATTTTTATTGTCGAATTCTTTAAGTTCAACACCTTTCTTTTCTTGTCCAACGTAACACAGGAACTGCTTGGCATATACATTATACAGCATCACCTTCACATTGTTAGGATCGCTGTCGTTTGTAAACACCTGCCATAGCTGCTTCTCCACATCCACCGAAAGGGCATCTTTCAGGTTTTCAGATGGGTCAGCGCATGTAAAGTAATTATTCTTACCTTCAGAAGCATTGTGAATGCGATAGAAATTAGTGTCGGCCTTGTACCCAAGATGGCTCAGCATCTGGGGAACGGACACAAAGTCAGAGGCGTCGCCATAAAAAGGCAGCAGATATTCGTGGAGACTCATGAAGGTCGCATCCCTTTTGTCTAATTCAATATTGGTCTTTTCCTTGAAGGCCGTGCGCTCAAAGTTCAGGTCAATAGCCTTGAACTTGGGCAGCGACTTGATGTACTCAGTCTCAGAGACTCCTGCGGGAATATCGCTCTGCTTATAGTAGTAATAGTAGATGTCGCACCAGTAAGCTTCAGTCGACGACAGCTGCACAGGAATCAGCGTCAGCGGAGTCTGTCCGTTGCTCACCAGGTGGCTGTTGAAGAACTTCACGGCGTTGCCCTCACGAAGCAGGCTCAGGTTGTCCCTTTTGCCTTTCACTCCTTGGGGGTCGTCACGGAACAGCGACGTATTGAACACGAGCTCTAGTTCAGCCTGATCGTCAGCATCGAGCGGCGTTGCCGTCGTATAGATGGACGAAGAGTTCATCATCCAGTTGCCGCCGAGGCTTGCAGACCCAGAAGCCACCCATAGGCGCTCGTTATCCCAGTTCTTGTTTTTCCATGCGCTGAAATTAGAATTGGTCGACAATGCCCGACCGGCATTGAATGACAAGAACGAATTCTTGAATTCCAACTTTACAGACGACAAGTCGGGCTGCGACGTAGCACGGGTGAAGGCCCTCGTGGCAATACTCTTCTTAAAACTGACGCTGGTAGCGTCGATGTTGAAGCCCTTGATGTAATAGTTGCCCTGGCCATCGACACAGGCCGCAACCAAACGCTTCAAGTCTTGGGGAGCGTCATATTTCAACGTCACCTTTTCGCCCTTGCCGGCCTTTGCTTCTGCCAGCACATAGGCATCTAAGTTCATGAACGGCGACTCTGTCAATATCTGCACCTTGACAATTTCATTCAGGGGAGCATCGGCAGTCACCGTAACGCTACCACTTACGATACTATTCCAGTCTTGCTCAGGATCAATAGAGCCAAACAATTTTTCGCCATTAGCGTAGGCATCGCGCTTGTCGATGAGACCTTGGTCATAAAGGTCAACTTCCTCCATTCCGCAACTGGCTACTATGAGGGCGATAATCCCCAGAATCATTATCTTTTTCATATTGAAAGACACTATATTGTTCATTTTTTCCTGCAAATATACGACTTTCCTTATAAATAATAAAATATGTGTAGAATCCGGCTATACGTATTTTGCTTTTTTTATGATACAATAACAATTATCCCCCAAAATAACCCAAATCAATACTGATATACCAAACGTTTGGTATACAGAATGCCACAAAAAAGGGATTGTGGGAGTGCTGAAATCGCCGTACCTTTGCACCATCAAAAGTTTAGTATTAATTTTAAAAAGGATAAGACTATGACAAAGATTGCAAAACAGCTGACCGAGCTCGTCGGCAACACCCCACTTCTGGAGCTCAACAAGTATTCACAGGCAAAGGGTCTGGAGACCCCGATAATTGCCAAAGTAGAGTTTTTCAACCCCGGCGGTAGCGTGAAGGACCGCATTGCACTGGCAATGATTGAAGACGCTGAAGCGAAAGGCATTCTGAAGCCTGGCGCCACTATTATCGAACCCACCAGCGGAAACACGGGCGTAGGATTGGCACTGGTATCAGCCGTCAAGGGCTACCGTCTTATCCTTACCATGCCTGAAACCATGAGTATTGAACGTCGTAACCTCGTCAAGGCATACGGCGCCGAGGTTCGCCTCACCTCTGGAAAAGACGGCATGCCAGGAGCCATCCGCGCCGCCGAGGAACTACGCGACAGCATTCCAGGCAGCGTGATTCTGCAGCAGTTCGAGAATGCAGCCAACCCTGCCAAGCACTACGCCACCACTGGCCCTGAAGTTTGGCGCGATACCGACGGACAAGTCGACATCTTCATCGGCGGTGTAGGTACCGGCGGTACCATCAGCGGCACAGGTAAGTACCTGAAGGAGCAGAACCCCAACGTGAAGATCATCGCTGTAGAGCCGAAGTCGAGCCCTGTGTTGAACGGCGGTCAGAGCGGTCCCCACAAGATTCAGGGTATCGGTGCTGGTTTCGTACCCAAGACCTACGATGCTGACGTGATTGACGAGGTGTTCGACGTAGAAAACGACGACGCTATCCGCACGGGTCGTGAGATAGCCCAGCAGGAAGGTCTGCTGGTAGGCATTTCTGCCGGTGCTGCCCTCTATGCCGCCATCCAGGTGGCCAAGCGTCCTGAGAACAAGGGCAAGAAGATTGTGGTGCTGCTGCCTGACACTGGTGAGCGCTATCTCTCAACGGTGCTCTACGCCTTCGAAGACTACCCTCTTTAAGGGAGAAATAAGTCATCTCTTACTGCTGTTATCCAATAAAATGGGTAGCAGCAGTATTTTTTTTGCATTTTGCTTTTGGCTTTTTGCTTTTTTTCGTACCTTTGCACCGCCGTTGGAGAAGTCCCCACTTGTGAAAGGGGTACCGACGGTAAGATAAATTGCATAGAAATATGAAAGTAATGAAATTTGGCGGAACGTCCGTAGGTTCCGTGAAAAGCATTTTGAGCTTAAAAGAAATCGTTGAGACAGAGGCTCGGACGCAACCTGTCGTAGTTGTAGTAAGCGCTTTGGACGGCATCACCGACAAACTGATAGCAACGTCCAAGATGGCTCTCAAGGGTGATAAACGCTATCGCGATGAGTTCGACGGCATCGTAGAACGCCATCATCAGATGATCGACACGATTATCACCGACCCCAAGAAACGTGAGGACTTATTCAAGCGTGTGGACTCGCTCTTTGAACAGTTGAAGAGCATCTACTTCGGCGTGTACCTGATTCACGACTTGTCGGAGAAGACGCAGGACGCCATTGTGTCCTACGGCGAGCGCCTGAGTTCGAACATCGTGGCTGCACTTGTCAAGAACGGTGTGCGCATGAATTCACGCGACTTCATCCGTACCCAGAAGAAGCAGGGCCGGCACGTGATTGATGCCGAACTGACCACCGAACTGGTGAAGGAAGCCTTCAAGGAAATCAACGACAAGACTATTTATGTGGTGCCTGGCTTCATTGCCCGCGACCGCGACTCACACGAAACCACCAACCTCGGTCGTGGCGGATCGGACTATACCGCCGCCATCATCGCCGCCGTGCTGAATGCCGAGGTGCTGGAAATATGGACCGACGTCGACGGCTTCATGACAGCCGATCCGAAGGTCATTAAGTCGGCCTACACCATCAACGAACTCTCGTATGTAGAGGCGATGGAGCTGTGTAACTTCGGCGCAAAGGTCATCTACCCGCCGACCATCTATCCCGTCTGCATCAAGAATATACCTATTAAAGTAAAGAACACCTTTAACCCCCAGCATCCGGGTACGCTTATTAAGGAGAAGATTGAAGACGACCTGAAGCCTATCAAGGGTATCTCAAGCATCAAGGGCACCTCGCTAATTACCGTCACAGGCCTTTCGATGGTGGGTGTCATCGGCGTGAACCGCCGTATCTTCACCACCCTTGCCAACAAGGGCATCTCCGTATTCATGGTGTCGCAGGCTTCGTCAGAAAACTCTACCTCTATCGGTGTGCGCGACGAGGATGCCGCAGCTGCCGCAGAGGTGCTGAACGAAGAGTTTGCTAAGGAAATCGAGACTGGAGCCATGTATCCCATGCTCGTTGAGAGTGGCCTGGCTACCATCGCCATCGTGGGTGAGAACATGAAGCAGACCCCAGGTATTGCCGGTAAGCTGTTTGGCACTTTAGGCCGTTCGGGTATCTCGGTGATTGCCTGTGCCCAGGGTGCCTCTGAGACCAACATCTCGTTCGTGGTGGATGGAAAGTTCCTGCGCAAGTCGCTCAACGTGCTCCACGATTCGTTCTTCCTGTCGGAATACAAGGTGCTCAACCTCTTTATCTGCGGCATCGGTACGGTGGGTGGCATGCTGCTCGAACAGATCCGTACGCAGCAGCAGTTCCTCATGCAGTCACGCCGCCTGAAGCTGAATGTGGTCGGCATTTCGGATGTCGACAACTTCGTGCTCGACCGCGACGGCATCGACCTCGACAACTACGAAAAGATTCTGCGTGCCGGCTATCCCGCCAATACGGAACACATGCGCGACGAGATTGTGAAGATGAACATCTTCAACTCCGTCTTCGTCGACTGTACGGCCAGCAGGCAGATAGCCCTGCTCTACCAGACATTCTTGGAGCACAACATCTCGGTGGTGGCTGCCAACAAGATTGCCGCCTCCAGCGACTACGATAGCTATCTAAAACTGAAGCAGACCGCCCGCGACCGCGGTGTATGGTTCCGCTACGAGACCAATGTAGGTGCTGGTCTGCCGATTATCGGCACCATCAACGACCTGTGCAACTCAGGCGATAAGATTCTGAAGATTGAGGCCATCCTTAGCGGAACGCTCAACTTCATCTTCAACGAGATTGCTGCCGACGTGCCCTTCTCCGAGACCGTTCGCCGTGCTAAGGAGCAACGTTACTCCGAACCTGATCCGCGCATCGACCTCAGCGGTACCGATGTTATCCGTAAGCTGGTCATCCTGACTCGCGAGGCTGGCTACAAGGTGGAACAGGAGGATGTGGAGAAGCACCTCTTCGTGCCCGACAGCTATTTCCAGGGCAGCATCGACGACTTCTGGGCCAAGCTGCCCGAACTGGATGCCGACTTCGAAGCCCGTCGCAAGGTGCTCGAGGCCGAAGGCAAGCGTTGGCGCTTCGTGGCCACGATGGAAGCCGACGAGAAGGACCCATCGTCGTTCAAAACGAGTGTCGCCCTGAAGGAAGTGCCCTCCGACCATCCGTTCTATCCGCTGGAAGGCTCCAACAACATCGTGCTGCTCACCACCGAGCGCTACAAGGAATATCCCATGCTGATTCAGGGCTATGGCGCCGGTGCTGCCGTTACTGCAGCTGGTGTCTTCGCCAACATTATGAGTATCGCAAATATTTAGTTTATGAAGCATATCATCATATTAGGTGATGGCATGGCAGATCTTCCCGTCGAGCGTCTCGGCGGGAAGACCCTGCTGCAATACGCCCATAAGCCCATGATGGACCAGCTGGCCCGCGAAGGCCGCTGCGGTCGGTTGGTGACTGTACCGGAAGGATTCCCCCCGGGTTCTGAAGTGGCCAACACCGCCATTCTCGGCTACGACCTGAATAAGGTCTACGAAGGCCGCGGCCCCTTGGAGGCTGCCTCCATCGGCTACGAAATGGCCGACGACGACTTCGCCATCCGCTGCAACATTATCACACTTCAGGACGGCAAGATTATCACCCACAACGGCGGCAACCTGGAAACCGCCGATGCCCGTGTGCTCATCGACTATCTGAACGAGCATCTGGCTAAGCCAATCAACAAGGCTCAAGGCTGTGAGCGCGTAAAGTTCATCACCGGCATCCAGTACCGCCACCTCCTCGTCATCAAGGGCGGCTCTAAGCACATCGTCTGTGCCCCACCCCACGACCATCCGAACGAGCCCTGGCGCCCGCTACTGGTAAAACCCGCTGCAAATCCCGCTGTCAGCGGTTCCCCCGCAGACACATCCCGCCTCACCCCCCAACAAACCGCCGATCTCATCAACGAGCTGATCCTGAAGTCTCAGGAACTGCTGGCCAATCATCCCTACAACCAGGCTAAGGCAGCAAAAGGTGAACGTCAGGCCAACAGCATCTGGCCTTGGAGCGGTGGCTACCGTCCTTCTATGGAAACGCTGATGCAGCAGTACCCGCAGGTCAAGAGCGGCTCCGTCATCTCTGCCGTCGACCTGATTCAGGGCATCGGCCGCTACGCCGGACTAAACATCGTCAAGGTGCCTGGAGCCACCGGTCTGGCCGACACCAACTACGAGGGTAAGGCACAGGCCGCCATCGAGGCTCTGCGCACACAGGACTTTGTCTTCGTCCATGTTGAAGCCAGCGACGAGGCTGGCCACGACGGCGACCTCGAACTGAAGCTCCGTACCATCGAGTATCTTGACCAGCGGCTCATCGCCCCTATATATAATGAGGTACGCACGTGGGACGAGCCCGTCTGCATAGCCGTACTCCCCGACCATCTGACACCTGTCGAACAGCGCATCCACGTCGGACACCCCGTGCCCTTCCTCATCTGGCATCGCGACATCGAGCCCGACGAAGTGCAGCAATACGACGAGGTCAGCTGTGTCAGCGGCTCCTACGGACTTCTCAGACTCCACGAATTTATGCAAGCATTAATGAAAATTGAATAAGATATGAAATACTATAGCACCAATGGCAAAGCCCCCATTGCAGACCTGAACAAGGCGGTGGTAAAAGGATTGGCAGAAGACCGCGGTCTGTATATGCCAGAACGTATTAACAAGTTGCCGAAGGAATTCTTCAACAACATCGAGCAGATGAATTTCCAGGAAATCGCCTACACGGTAGCCTGTGCCTTCTTCGGAGAAGACGTCGATCTGGACGCCCTGCTCGACATCGTTAACGATACACTTTCCTTCGACTGTCCCGTCACAAAGGTGAAGGACAACATCTATACGCTGGAGCTCTTCCACGGCCCCACCCTCGCCTTCAAGGACGTCGGTGCCCGCTTTATGGCCCGTCTGCTGCAGTACTTCCTGCGTCACGGTTCTGTAGATCGCAATGACATCGCAACAAACGAAACGGTGAACGTACTCGTGGCTACCAGTGGCGACACGGGTTCTGCCGTAGCCAACGGCTTCCTCGGCGTTGACGGCATCCACGTTTATGTGCTCTATCCTAAGGGCAAGGTCAGTCCCATTCAGGAGTGCCAGTTCACCACATTGGGCAAGAACATCACGGCTATCGAGGTAGACGGTGTGTTCGACGACTGCCAGGCATTGGTAAAGTCGGCCTTTATGGATCAGGAACTGAATCAGCACATGAAGCTCACGTCGGCCAACTCCATCAACGTGGCCCGCTTCCTTCCGCAGGCGTTCTATTACTTCAACGCCTACGCAAGAATCAAGGCTTTGGGAGAGGCCGACAATCTCGTGATGTGTGTGCCCAGCGGCAATTTCGGCAACATCTGCTCGGCATTGTTCGGCCACGCTATGGGGCTGCCCGTCAAGCGCTTCATTGCTGCCAACAACGCCAACGACATCTTCTATAAATACCTGCAGACAGGCAAGTACGAGCCCAAGGCTTCTGTACAGACGCTGGCCAACGCTATGGACGTAGGTGATCCTTCGAACTTCGCACGCATCATCAACCTGTACTCCGAGAACAATCAGCTGACGCCTGAGGCTACGCATCACCGCATTACCAATCTGATTAGCGGCTCCACCTATAGCGACGAGCAGATTAAGGAAACGATGCGTCAATGCTACAAGGAAACCGGCTACATACTTGATCCCCACGGAGCTTGCGGCTATCAGGCACTTGTCGACGGCCTACAGCCCGGCGAGGTTGGCGTATTCTGTGAGACCGCCCACCCGGCTAAGTTCAAGGAGAAGGTCGACGATATCCTCGGCATCGACGTAGAAATCCCCGCCCGCCTCCGTGCCTTCATGGAAGGCCAGAAGCAGAGCGTTCAGATGACGAAGGATTTCAACGACTTCAAGCAGTACCTACTGAAGCAGTAGTTCTACTCAGAGATCTTATTGGAAGAATCCGAAAGCGGCAATCTGCTGCAACATCTGGAGAATGTATTCGCTGGAGGTGTCGCTCCAATGGAAGCCAAGGCGATGCAGGACTGAGCATGTGTAGCGATTGTCGCGCTCAATGATGGCGGTCTTCTGCCCGTGAGCCACGTCCTGATAAGCCAGTATGGCTGCAAGTAACTTGGCCTTCTCGGGGTCTTGTCCGGCTACAGCTACGGTCTGTTCGAACTCGTCAGATTCTACAAAGCGCATCTTTCTACCCACTCTTTCCATGAGTCGGAGCACATCGCCCAACAACTCGGTGTGGTTGTTGAAAGGCTGGAACACGGTGCATTCCTTGGGCGTGGATGCCAGGAGCACCACAGCCTTGGCCGTTTCATCAATAGGAGACATCTCGGTATGTTCGTCGTAACCGTCATACGGACAGCAGCCCAGTGTGTAGAACACTTTAAGCCGTCCCATGTAGCTGTTGCTATTGAAGTTGGCCTGGAACTCACCATCGGAACTACGCGGAGCCAGATTACCCACTCGCATCACCTTGGCACTCAGGCCGTGGTGAGCAACGGCATCCAGCACCAGACGTTCAGCCAGGAACTTGGAGTGAATGTAACGATTGTCCAAGAACTGGCCGAACCAGAGCTTGCGCTCGTCCAGCATGGGCACCTGTTCTCCGTCACTGCGAACAATCCAGACTTCGCCCACGGAAGTTGTTGAGATATGCACCAGTCGTGCACCCGTCTTCAGGCAGAACTCCACGCAACGATGGGCACCGCCGATATTCACGTCCTCAATATCCGTTCCCTTGGAGAAATGCTTGACGTTGGCAGCACAGTTGAACACGGTCTGAATGGCGGGATGTCCTTCAGGAAGAGCCATAGAAATATCATCCGTCACATCGCCGTTCACCACCTTGATACGGGTGCCGAAGAGCTGCTTATAGGAGCGTTCGTAATAGTAAAAGAGCAGGTTCTTGAGTCGATGCTCAGCGGAAGGTTGGTCTTTTCCGCGCACAATACAGGTAATGGTAGGAGCATCGGATTCTAAGAGCTCGCGCAGCACATGAATACCCAGATAGCCAGTAGCACCCGTCAGAAGAACGTTACCCAATTGCTGACGCTCACCCTTTAGGAATGTCTCAATATTGTTGTGCTGTAGCAGGGCATTGATGCCATTGTAATCAAAGTCCTCAATCTCGGTGTCTACCACCTCGACCGGAGCGGCACCTCCTCCCACGAACTGCGCCAGAAGCCGCGGAGTAGGATGATCGAACACATCACCGTATGCCACATGATGACCAGCCTTGTCGGCTTCGATAACGACCTTGGTCACCATCAGCGACGTACCGCCCATCTCAAAGAAATTGTCAGTAGCGCCCACCTTGTCCAAGGACAGGATGCTTGCAAAGATATCGCAGAACAATGTTTCTATATCCCCTACGGGAGCCACATAATCGCGCTCCTCGACCTGTATCTGCGGTGCGGGAAGGGCACGACGGTTCACCTTCTGATTCTGGTTCAGCGGAATAGCGGGAATCTGCATGGTTGCAGCCGGCACCATATAAGGCGGCTTGCGCTCACGGATAAAGGCATTCAGCGCCTGGATATCAAGCTGCTGGTCACTCACCACGTATGCGGCAATAAACTTACCGCCGTTGGGGTAGTCGAAAGCCTGCACGGTGGCATCCTTGATGTCAGGGAATTCGCGAATCACCGATTCCACCTCCTTCAACTCAATGCGGAAGCCACGGATCTTCACCTGACCATCGCGGCGTCCTACGAACTGGATATTACCATCAGCCAGGTAGCGCACCACATCGCCAGTACGGTAGCATCGCTTCCCGTTCCAATTGATATAGGTATCGGCCGTCTTTTCCGGCAAGTTCAAGTAGCCGCGGCTTACCTGAGGACCATACACTAACATCTCGCCTGCAGCACCCAGCGGCAGACGGTTGAAGTCCTTATCCACAATAAACAGCTGCAGATTGTCTAACGGCTTGCCGATAGGCGCGTTCTGCTCAAAGTCCTTCAAGGCGTATGTGGTGGTAAAGATGGTACACTCCGTAGGACCATAGCCGTTGTGCAACTGATAGGTCGTGGGCGGGGTGAGGGGAAGTATCTTTTCACCTCCCACGGAGAGATGACGCAGGGAATGGTTGTCGCAGTTCATAGCAAACTGACAGCCCACCTGAGTGGTCATGAACGAATGGGTTACACCCTCCTCGTTAAAGTAAACATTCAAGTCAGGAAGGTTCAGACGGATGTCGTCGCCCACTATCACTACAGCAGCACCCGTGGTAAGAGCAGGATACATATCCATCATACAGGCATCGAAGCCATAGCTGGCATAGGCTGCCACCTTATCGCCAGGATGCAAGTCATAGTAACGTCTGTACCAATGGCAGAACGCCACTAAGTTGCGGTGCTCCAACTGACAGCCCTTCGGATTGCCCGTAGAGCCCGAGGTATAGAGGAGGATGAAGAGATCTTCAGGCTTCGGTTCTGCAAGCTGCTGTGGTACGGCAGCACACAGAGCAAGGTCTTTCGTTAAGAGCACAGGGCCTTGATACTCACTGACTTTATCAAGTAGAGCCTCATCGGCAATCAGCAACTTTGCATCGGCATCCTGCATCATGAAGTTAAGGCGTTCCGAGGGGTAGCTGGGATCCAGCGGCTGATAGGCACAGCCAGCCTTCAGCACACCTAACGAAGCCAGCACCATCCACTCGCTGCGGCCAATGAGAATCGAGACAACGGGTTCTTTCGAAATGGCGATTTTCTCTTGAACCGCTGCGGCGATGGCATTGGTTCTTTCGTCCACTTCCTGATAGGTGAGTCGCACGTCGTGATAGACAACGGCCAGGTTATCGGGCGTCTCTGCCACCTGACGGTGGAACAGCGAAACGATGGTTTGCGTGTCGTCGTAATCCACCTCTGTCTGGTTAAAGGAATCCAGCAAGCTAACGCCGGCATTGTCCATGAGCGAGATGCTGCGCAGCGGCTTGTCAGCATTGGCAGCAAAGGCGCTTACAGCATTGCTCACGCTCTGTGCCAGACTCTGCATCATGGCCTCGCTATACTGTCCATTGTCGTATTCAATGGCCACGACAGGATCCCCACCCTCGTCGGTAATGTAGAAGGCTATCTTGAACTTGGGAACATTCAGTTCCATCGTCTCGTCAGCCGTCACCTTCTTTCCGCCTACACGGTAATCGCTCAACACACCCATTTGGTAGGCGAACATGATGTCGGCCTTAAGGCCAAAG
The DNA here is from genome assembly GCA_902794405.1 of uncultured Prevotellaceae bacterium. GTDB lineage: Bacteria > Bacteroidota > Bacteroidia > Bacteroidales > Bacteroidaceae > Prevotella. The sequence goes on along the minus strand of CADBHI010000008.1, from coordinate 24,027 downwards.
TCGGCTGCGATACGTGCAAAGGGATAGTTTTCGTGGGCCAGGGTCTGCTCAAAGGTTTCTGCACTCTCATGCAGGAACTCGCATACACTCTGGGAACCGATTTTGGAGGAAAGCGCAAGCGTATTCACAAACATACCCATCGTATTGGCCACCTTCAGGTTGCTACGGCCGTTGGAGATAGTGGTAATACACACCTGGTCGTTACCAGAGAAACGTGAGAGACTATAGAACACGGCACTCAGCAGGACAGCCGACGGCTTCACACCCTGCTGCTTGGCCAGCTGCTCTGCATCGTTCCACGCAATGGGAGCCCATACACGGCCGTTCTCGCCCTGCTGACGGGGGTTGGTGAGATCGGGGGCCAACTCGGTCACTTCCTCTACCTCGCCCAAACGCTGCTTGAAGAACTCAGCGGCTTCGGCAAAGGCCTCGCCCTTTTCGGCTGCCTTCTGGTCTATAACGAACTGGTTATAGCTGCACATTTCCGGCTCAATCTCCTTGCCATCCATGAGGTCGCAGATCTCGTGTATGAACAGGTCGTAGGAATAGCCATCGCACACCAAGTGATGAATATCACAATATAGATAGAGCGCCTTCTCCGTATGGATCACGGCCAAGCGGAAGAGACGATCTTTGCTCAGATTGAAGGGACGCACAAAACCGTGACGGAAGGCAAGTGTCTCTTCTTCATTCATGGTATAGTCCTCCACTTCCACGGGTGTCTCCCGGTCGCCCATCACCTGCACTACCCCACTCTCGTTGGTAGTAAACTGAACGAAGAGTGCCGGGTGGTTCTCCACAGCCCGAACGACAGCCTTCCGCAGGGCCTCGGCATCGGTATCAACGGGGAATGTGAGGCACACTGGGGTGTTGTACAGCGTAGAGGTGGGATTCTTCATGCAGTCGAAATAGACACCCGCCTGCGAGTATGCGAGCGGTGCTGAAGCAATCTGACCCGTCGTGTCAGTAGTACTAACAGTAGTTCCTCCGGAGAGCATCGCGGCAAGAATCTCATTCTCCACTGTCTGGATGTTGGCTCCCTTAGTGAGGAGCTGAGCGTCCAACTGTACGCCAAAGCGCTTGTATATCTGCGTAGCCACCTTGATGGCCAGGATAGAGGTCAGACCCACGTAGCGGAGATCCGTCGTGATACCAAAAGCATCGGTATTCAACACGCCAGCCACGATTTCCTTCAGTTGCTCCTCAAGGATATTGAGTGGTGCAGCAGATTCCGTCTCTGTTTCTTCAGCAGCGCCGAAGACAGGCTCCGGCAGCGCCCTACGGTTCACCTTCTGGTTCTGGTTCAACGGAATGGCATCGATTTGCATCGTGACTGCCGGCACCATGTAGGGCGGTTTCTGGTCCATGATGAAGCTGTTCATGGCTTTGACGTCAATCTGTTCGTCAGACACGATGTAGGCGGCAATGAACTTTCCGCCGGTGGGATAGTCAAAGGCCTGCACGGTAGCATCCTTGATGCCAGGGTACTGGCGTATGACGGCTTCCACCTCCTTTAGCTCGATACGGAAACCACGGATCTTCACCTGACCATCCTTGCGGCCCACGAACTCGATGTCACCGTTTTCACGGTAGCGCACAATGTCGCCCGTACGATAGACACGCTTCCCGTTCCACTCCACGAAGGCTGCAGCCGTTCTCTCAGGCTGGTTCAGGTAACCCTGTCCCACTTGCGGACCGGCAATAATCAGCTCGCCGGAAGCTCCCCAAGGCAACTGTTTCCCGAAACGGTTCACGATAAAGAGTTCTACGGCATCGTTCGGCTTACCGATGGGGATATTGGGCTCATTCTTATCCACATAATGGCTGCATACGTAGCAGGAGGTTTCCGTAGGTCCGTAGGCGTTGAGCAGAGCGTAGGAAGGCGGATTCAGGCTCATCAGCTTCTCACCGCCCGTTCCTAACCACTTCAGTCCTGGGATGTCGGGATAGTTGATAGCCATCTGCGTGGCCATCTGGGTGGTCATGAAGCAGTGGGTAATCCCCTCCTTGGTGAGGTATTCGCTTAAGGCCTCCAGATTGAAGCGGATGTCATCTTGTATAATATATATGGTGGCGCCAGCCCACACACAGGCCCACAAGTCACCCTGGTAGGCGTCGAAACCGTAACCGGCATAGGTGGCAAAGCGCGAATCGGCTTTCAGATTGATATGCTTGGCATGGAAAATGGTGAAGATGCGGAAATTCTCTTCACTCAGTATCACGCCCTTAGGCGTACCGGTGGTACCGCTGGTGTATAGCAGCACCAAAGCATCGTTGCCGTCATAGGCCGATGCATCCTTCTTCATGAACTCCAGTCGTTCCTCGGGATAACTGCTGTCCAACGGCAGTTGCGTGAGACCAGCCTTGGCAATGGCTATGGGTGCCAGCACCATCTTCTCGTCACGGGGCACGGAAAATCCCACGACGCGCTCGCCGCAGCGAACGGTATATGACGGGTCGATGCTGTCGGTGAGCTTGTCCACTTCAGCGAAGGTGAGCCGTTTGTTACCGGCCACGCAGAAGATGTCATTCGGACGCTCGGCCACGTGTTGCTTGAAGCGCTCCACGAGCGTCTGGTGAGTGGTGACGGGTGAAGTGTGAAGGTCAGGATTCAGACCGTTCAGCCACTTTACCTGCTCCGATGTGGCATACTCCAGATCTCTCACTTGATTGGCCGTGAGCATGGAGCGGAGAATAGCGCTGTAACAGGCCACCAGCTCTGTCATGAACGCGTCGGAATAGTCGGCGCTGCTATAACCCAGCTTCAGGGAATAGGTATTCTCCTCTTCAAACAGCTCAGCAACCAGTTTCCATCCAGGAATCTGCTTTCTGAGGTCGTGGTAGGTTGCCACGATATCCCCGAAATGCAACACCTTATTGGCATCCAGCACAGAGCCATGATATACAAACATCACCTGATTATTCAGTCCATAGTCTTTCACAACATCCTGATAGGTGTAATATGGCAGTTGCTTGACGGTCTCCATCTGCTCTGTCAGGGTGGCGAACAGTTCCTCTAAAGGCTCCTCACCTCTCGACTGGAGAAATACGGGCAGCGTGCGCACCATCATCGCTACCGTAGCATGCGTGCGCCGGTCACCACGACCGAAATAGAGCGTACTGTACGACGCTTTGTCCTCGGCGCTGTAGGCTGCTAACAGCAATGCCCATGCTGTCTGCAGCAAGGTTCCCTCCTTGACATTGAAACGATTCTTGACAGCCTGGACTTCCTCCTTCGACACACTCAGCGGATAATGCTTGAGGCACATCTCGGCAGGGCCGTTCCCAAGTGTCGTCTGCGGAATCGGCAGGGAGTCGGTCTCCACGGCATCGCAGAAAGTCTTTCCGAACCACTCCCGTGCTTCAGCCATCTTGGCTTCGTCGGCACGCTGGGCTTCTTCTTCCTGAGCGATAGTGCCGCTGTCAATGACTTCACCAGAAGGCTGTTCCCCATTGAAGCAACGCTCAATCTCGCGCACTATCAGCACTACAGAGAAGCCGTCGGCTATCACATGGTGGAAGTCGAGATAAAGCCATGCCTCTCCCTCTGTCGTCTGATAGAGTTCACAACGATACAGCTTCTCTGCGTGTATGTCCATTGTCCTTCCAAAGCCTGGTTTCACCTCGTCCAAAGAGCCGACTGTCAGCAGCGGCACGGCCTCTTCCATCGGAGGGAAGGCTCCACATTCCATTGCTGGCACGCCTTCATCATTCACTATTATGTGTGAGGCTATATTGGGATGGGCGCAAAGGGTCTCGTAGACCGCCTTACGCAACTGTTCTACATTGACGCCCTTCGGTATGTCGAAGAGCACCGGATTCTGATAATTCGTTAATTCGTCATTATTTGCGACGCAGGAATAATAGATGCCCAATTGGGACTGGAGCAAAGAATAGGTTTTCATATGATTAGTGTATGTTAGTTTGTTTACCATTTAGTCGTGAACAGGCTGGGCGATATCACCAGCGAGAACCATCCCCACCTGGCACGCTTACTACTGTCGCCCTGCTTCAGACGGTCCATCGTCTCCGTACCATGCATCTGTTGGTAACCGGCAGCGAGCATAATGTCCTTCGAGAAACGGTAGCTGGCCTCCAGGTCGATGCTATGTCCTAACGTACGGTCCAGTTTATTCAAGTCGGTAGCTACGGCCAGATAGTGGTAGGCAATCTTACATTTCAGCCTTTTCACGGGATTTCCGAACACGCCAACAAAGGCGTTCTGCAGACCTGGCGTAAAACCGTGGGAGTAAGCACTCTCGTAAAAGTAGTCCATGATGCCGTAGAACTTTGCACGCGATCCATACAAGGGTGTGAATCCCTTGTTCACATCATGTCTTACCATTACAAGCGGACCACCGAAGGCTACGGGTACATAGTCGTCACCGCTCAGGTAGTCGTAGCCCACTTCAAAACCGTATTTGTCAGTAGGCTGGACGGTAGCCTTTGCGCTGGCCATCCATGCTTTGATGGGACTGTGATCCATCATCACATCGTTCACCAGTTCGCCCCCTTGCCGATAGTACGAGCCTTCAATTGTCAGATGCTTGGGGTGAAAGTTGAGATAGCCGCCATACATCTGCTGATACTCGGTCGACGGCTCGTTGTACTTATTGTTAGGCTCACCCGACTGCAGACCGAGGTTCATGAAGAGCAGCGAGGCGCCTAACGGGAAGTTGGGCACGTCATAGTGATACCATACGGTCTGCATGGTTTTGTAGTACTGTGACCCGCCAACATAATAGGAACCTGAATAGACATTCTCTCCATTCTGGTTGTAGGCCAATATGACATGTGCCTTGTGACCGTGACCCTCGTAGCCAACGCGGGCCACGTCGTGCGACTTGGCGGCTGTGGCGAAGTCGTTGGTACCAATGATACGCTCATCGTCGTAAGACAGAGCCACACGTCCTAACTGTGCAAAGAGGCCGTTCTTGGCTGTCATCTTCACCCAGCCTTCATAGAGATTGAGGCCCTGGTTGCCCTTCATGCCCCATATCGCATTGTTCTGTATGACGGCATGAGCCTGAAGTCCCTTACGCTCAAAGTCCACAACCAAACGGGTACGTCCGAAGAGGAACTGCGAACGGTCTTCATTGTATTTGTCGCCGTTTTTCGGCAGACCTCCAGCACACATCTCGCCATGGGTCATCAGATTCATGCCCACGCTCAGTTGATTGACTTTCGATGAATCCGTTTGGGCCCAACAGCCTATAGATGCTAACAGAAGCAGCATCCCATAACACTTTCTCATAGGCCGGAAGGTATTACTCGAACTCAAAGATGTTGATAAATCCCGTCAGTCTGAAGACGTTCTTGATGTCGTCGTTCACATGGCGCATCACCACCTTACTGCCACAAGCCTTGGCTCCCTTCAGGATGCTAAGCAGGATGCGCAGGCCACTGGAAGCAATATACTCCAGATCCTGACACTCTATGACCACATCCTTGCCGTTACTGGTATAGAGTGGTTTCAGTACTGCCTCAGCCTCTGTAGCAGCTGCGGTGTCCATTTCGCCTACTAACGTGGCAATATATTTGCCGTCAATCTCTTCAATTCTTGTGTTCATAACCGTTTATTGTTTTAAGTTCTTAATTAGTGTCAGTATGTTCTTGCCATTCTCGCGCTCGTAGTTGATGCTGTCCATCAGTTCACGCACCAGCAGGATGCCCAGACCGCCTATCTGACGGTCCTCGGCCGAGAGCGTGGTGTCGGCTTTCTCCTTCGCCGTGGGGTCGAAAGCCACGCCTGAGTCGATAATCTGGAAGCGTAAGGTTTTTCCGTCGGACATGCACTTGATCGTAATGTCGCCTTCGGTGCCTGCGGGATAGGCATAGTCAATGACGTTGACCACAGCCTCTTCAACGGCTAAGCGCAACTGTCGAGCCAGCGACTTCTCGATACCTAACTTCTCGGTCACCGACTTGATGAAGCTGCTGAAGCGAGTCACCTCTTTGACGTTGTTTTTCAGTACCAGGGTTTCCGTCACGGTACTGTTAAACTGCTTGGGCATATATCGGATGGCCAACATGGTCAGGTCGTCGCTCTGCTCGGCATCGCCCACAAACCGGTGTACTTCCTGGGTGAGTACCTCCAGAATCTGCCGAGGCATCATCTGGTCGACAGCACATTTCGTGAGCACCTTCTCCGTGTACTGGATACCAAACAGCTGATTGCGTCCTTTCTTGGCCTCCGTCAGACCGTCGGTATAGAGGAAGATGGTGCTGCCCGGCTCCAAATGGGTTTCCTGCACTTCATATATCGTATCATCGAACACGCCGACGGGAAGATGGGCTTTGACATTGAGCATGGAGCTATGGCCATCATGCAGCACTATGGGGGCATCGTGGCCAGCATTACAGAACCTCAAATGACCTGTAGGCAGGTCGAGCACACCCATGAACAGGGTCACAAACATATTGGCATCGTTGCCCCTGCAGGAGTTCTCGTTGATGGCTTGTATCACGCGGGCGGGATTGTTCTCATGGGCTGAGAAGGCACGGAACAACGAGTGAATCACGCCCATCAGCATGGCCGATGGAGCACCCTTGCCACTGACGTCGCCGACGCAGAAGAACAGCTTCTCGTCGCGGATATAATAGTCGAAGAGGTCGCCGCCTACCTCACGGGCAGGCACCAGCGAGCCATAAATGTTGACGCCATCCATATCCAGGCTTCGTGGCGGCAGCATGGTCTGCTGAATTTGACTGGCCACGCGCAGCTCACCGCTAATCCGGTCTTTCTCGGCATTCGCCTCACGCAGGCGTTCCAGGTTGTTCGAACTACGCCATACGATGAATCCCGTGAACAGCAGCACGGCTAATGCCAACAGCAGTAAGGTGAAGCGCATCAGACGCAGCTTGCCGAACACATCGCTATCGTTCAGGATGCTGATGAGAATCCAGTCGGTATTGCCGCCGATAGGCTGGAAGAACAAGTGTTTCTTATTGCCATCCACATCCTTCAGCGTCTCATAGCTGCACTTGTCAATGTCGGCCTTCAGCAGTTTAAGGGATTCTCTGAACAACGCATCATCCTCACCTGCCAACAGGTCGTAGTTGCCGGTTATGAGGAAGCGACGGGTCGACTTGTAGAAGTTCAGCTTGTTCATCAGACCATCTATCCAGTCGAGCGAGAAGTCGGCAATCAACACGGCTACGGTCTTGCCCGTAGAGTCGTAGACAGGAACGCCGTATGTGGTCACCATCGTCTTGGCACCGTCCTTGTCCATATAAGGGGCAGACCAGTAGCCTCCACCTTTCTCAATGGGTCCGTTGAAGATCTCGGCTTTTAGGTAGTCGTGTTGGGCCGACCCTAACTGCATCGTTTCAAGGGTCTCATCAGCCCTGCGTACAACGTACGGCTCAAACCACCGCCCCTTTTCTGGGTAATAGTTAGGAATAAAGAGAACGCCGCTGCCCAGGATCACGTCATTGTGATCTACAAACTGGTGCATCAACGTAAACATGGAGTCGGCCGGGTCATCCAAGCCGTAGCTCACTACCCACGCCATGTTGTCGACCGACACTTCGACCTTGGCCAACTGGTTGCGTATGCGATGTGAGGTAGAAGTCATCTCCCAATCCACCAACCGTTCCATCGTGCTCTGGATGTTACTATGCGCAGAGTAGTACATCACCCACGTCGTCAGCTCTAAGAGCAATGCCGCCACGATGATGACTATCAGGCTGTTATGGACTCTCAAGAAGTTTCTTACACGCATACCTATTAATAAATATTCCCATCGGTCCATGGCTTCGGCTAATGCCTGGCCAATGCGACCGATGGGAGTAGTTTCAAATGATTATTTCGCGTAGGCTACGCTGCGCGTCTCGCGGATCACCGTGATCTTCACCTGACCAGGATAGGTCATCTCGTTCTGGATCTTCGATGCAATCTGTCCGCTCAGAGCCTCAGTCTCGGCATCCGACATCTTGTCGGCACCGACAATCACGCGCAGCTCACGACCAGCCTGGATGGCGTAGGTCTTGGTGACGCCAGGATAGCTCATGGCAATGGCCTCAAGGTCGTTCAGACGCTTGATGTAGGCCTCGACAATCTCACGACGGGCACCGGGACGGGCACCGCTGATGGCGTCACACACCTGAACGATGGGAGCTAACAGCGTCTGCATCTCCATCTCGTCGTGGTGGGAACCAATGGCGTTGCAGATGTCGGGCTTCTCCTTGAACTGCTCGGCAATCTTGGCACCATAGAGTGCGTGAGGCATCTCGCTTTCCTCATCGGGCACCTTACCGATATCGTGCAACAGTCCGGCACGCTTGGCTTTCTTCGGGTTCAGCCCCAGCTCGGCAGCCATCACGGCACAGAGGTTGGCCGTTTCGCGGGCATGCTGCAGCAGGTTCTGACCATAGCTGGAGCGATATTTCATCTTACCGATAATACGGATCAGTTCAGGATGCAGGCCGTGGATACCCAGGTCGATGGCCGTGCGCTTACCCGTTTCGATAATTTCATTCTCAAGCTGCTTCTTCACCTTGGTCACCACCTCCTCGATGCGGGCAGGGTGAATGCGACCGTCGCTGACGAGCTGGTGCAGGGCCAGACGGCAGGTCTCACGACGAACGGGATCGAAACCGCTGATGACAATGGCTTCGGGCGTGTCGTCGACCACGATTTCAACGCCGCAGGCAGCCTCCAAGGCACGGATGTTACGACCCTCACGGCCAATCACGCGGCCCTTTACGTCGTCGTTCTCGATATGGAACACCGATACGCTGTTCTCAACGGCAGTCTCGGTAGCCACGCGCTGAATGGTCTGGATGACGATCTTCTTGGCCTGGGCATTGGCATTGAGCTTGGCCTCGTCCATGATCTCATTGATATAGGCCTGCGCATTGGTGCGGGCTTCGTCCTTCAACGACTCCACCAGACGGTTCCTGGCCTCATCGGCGCTTAGTCCGGAGAGTTCCTCTAACTTCTCACGCTCCTTGAGCTGCATCTTCTCGAGTTCCTCGGCCTTGACGTTAAGGAGTTTCTTCTCGTTGTCGATGCGCTGCTGCTGGTTGTCGAGCTCATTCTTACGGCGACCCAGCTCTTCTTGGCGCTGGTTCAGAGAGATTTCACGCTGCTTCAGCTTGTTCTCGTTCTGCTGGAAATGCTGGTTGCGCTGCTGTACTTCCTTTTCCAGCTCGGATTTCTTGTTCAGGAATTTCTCCTTCACCTCAAGCAGCTTTTTCTCTTTGATAACCTCGGCCTCCTTACCGGCGGCCTCTACCATTTCATTGTATTTGCCTTTCAGAACGTAACGGAAAATCAGGTATCCGCACACACCGCCCACAATAAGGGCAGCTACGGCAATAATAATAGTTAGAACCATAAATTAAATATATAATAAAGTTAATAATCTTCTCGAATAAACTTACTTCAACGCCTCATCAATATCGGAAGTAAGTCGCTCAAGAAGAGTATTATAGGAGTCTGTATCCTTGCTGGCACTCTCCATCTGGTATTTCACGCCAATCTCCAACAGGGCGGTGGCAGCGATAAAGCGCTCGCTACGACGTCCTCTGAAGAGATCAGCATATTTGCCATAAGTAGTCCTGACGAGTTTCTCGGCATCGCGGTAGTAGGCTTCTTCATCGGCCTTGACGTAGATGTCGATTTTCTCGTCGCAGATATTCAGACTGATATGTTGTTTTCCTGTTTTTACTTCTGCCATTGATGTTTTTGGCTTTTAGCTATTGGCTTACGGTCTACGCCTTATCGCCTTGTAGCATTGATATGCATTTGTTCACCTCGCGAATCAGGCGCGACAGCCGCTTCTTGGATTCCTCCAGGTCGCCGTCGGTGATTTCCATCATCTTTGCCATCTTCAGCGAGTCGTAGTCACGCTGGGTCTGAGCCATCTTAGCCTCCACATTCTTGATGTCCTGCTCCTGCTTTTCAATCATCGCGTAGAGCTCTGAGTTCTCCTTCTTCAGCTCCTGAAAACGGAGAATCAGCTGGCGCACACGGGCCTCAAATGCTGCTAAAACCTTCTCGTTCTGTGTCATGCCTACAGTTTTCGACGTACAAAGATAGAAAAATTAACGAAGAATGGAGCAAGAAAGAACAAGAGATTGCCGCCGCTTAACAGGTTTTAACCTTTTTAGGGGCGTAATTCTTAATTCTTAACTCTTACTTATTGGCTTCTGCCGGCTGCTTCTCTTTCTTGGCCAGCATCACCACGCGGTAGACGAAGTTGGTGACCCACTGTTGTGAGAAACCGAGCTTCTGGTTGTACTTGCGAATATCGACCACCGTCTTCATGACGCCGGCATCGGTGAAATCGTTCTTGTTGAAGATGTCATCGATGGTTTTCTCGGTCATGGTGAAGATGGTTTTCTTGAAGATACTCGGTACACGCAACTTGAACTTCATCAGGTTCGACGTCAACATCATCAAATCCTGGGTAAAGCCCTGAAACTGATACATATACGTCTGCACATCCTGCGCTCCCTTGCAGCGACGGCGGATGCTCTGGTCAATCTCACGGGTGAACGACTCGTCCATCTGGTAGATCTCCTTCATCATCTTCGTCACACGTTGCTTCTCTCCCACTCCGAGGCGGTTGTTGACCGTAGGCACCTTCAGGGTTTGCTTAAACACCCGCAGGTCGGGCAGAGCCGCCAGGTTTGAGATATGCAGGTCGGCAGCCATCACTGCCTGGAAATAAACGCGGATCAGGGTCATGAAATCTTCCATGCCGCCAATCTTGGTCGTTTCTTCCTTCTTGCCAAATAGCTTGCTTAAAAAACTCATTATCTCAATTATAATTATACTTAGTTATATTCAAAATTACTGTCCCCTCCCCCAACCCCTCCCCTACAGGGGCGGGGAGATCGGATGCCCGCTGCGGCGCCTCCCCTACTGGGGCGGGGAGAGCGGATGCCCGCTGCGGCGCCTCCCCTACAGGGGCGGGGAGATCGGATGCCCGCTGCGGCGCCTCCCCTACAGGGGCGGGGAGATCGGATGCCCGCTGCGGCGCCTCCCCTACAGGGGCGGGGAGAGCGGGCGCCCCTTACTTCAGTACCAACTCCACAGGGCAATGGTCGCTGCCCAGCACGTCGGTATGGATCTTGGCATCGGCAACGAGGGGCATCAAGCGGTCGCTGACCACAAAGTAGTCGATGCGCCAGCCGGCGTTCTTCTGACGGGCCTGGAACCTGTACGACCACCAGGAATAGGTGACCTGCTCCGGGTAAAGCGTACGGAACGTGTCCTTGAAGCCACAGTTCAGCAGGTTGGTGAAGGCCTCGCGCTCCTCATCGGTAAAGCCGGCGTTATGACGGTTGGTCTTGGGGTTCTTTATATCAATTTCCTCGTGGGCCACGTTCAGGTCGCCACACAGGATGACGGGCTTTTGCTGGTCGAGCTTCTTCAGGTACTGACGGAAGTCATCCTCCCACGACATGCGGTAGTCCAGGCGTTTCAAGCCATCCTGAGAGTTGGGCGTGTAGCAGCAAACCAGATAGAACTGCTCCATTTCCAGCGTCAGCACACGGCCTTCATGGTCGTGGAGGTCGATGCCGATGCCCCGCTCCACGCTAATGGGCTTGTGGCGGGTAAAGACGGCGGTACCGGAATAGCCTTTCTTGTCGGCGTAGTTCCAGTAGCTGTCGTAGCCGGGGAACTGTAGGTCGAGCTGACCCTCCTGCATCTTCGTCTCCTGAAGGCAGAAGAAGTCGGCATCCATCTCGCGGAACACGTCGCTGAATCCCTTGCCCTCACAGGCCCGCAGGCCGTTTACATTCCAGCTGATCAGTTTCATGAGACAACAGACTTACGAATACGCTGGCCGTAGATGGTGACCACTAAGAAGCACAACAGCGGCAGCACAAACGAGGCATTGGTGGCAGGATAAGAGCCAAACACCTCGCCCTGGTCGATGATCATAGCCTGCAACGGGGGCAGCACAGAGCCACCCAAAATGGCCATGATGAGTCCGGCAGCACCGAACTTGGCATCGTCGCCCAGGCCGTCGAGGGCTATACCGTAGATGGTGGGGAACATCAGCGACATACAGCCACTCACGCCCACCAGGCAATAGAGTCCCATGCGGTTCTGGAAGAAGATGACACCTAACGTCAGCAGCATGGCAATAATGCCGAAAACCGACAGCAGGGTGGCTGGCTTCACCCACTTCATCAGCCAGGTGGCAATAAACCTCGAGGAGATGAAGAAGAGCATGGCGTAGATGTTATACTGTTGTGAAAGCACCTCGGCATCCTGTTCGCCCATACCTTCGGCCATAAACACGCGCGTACCATATTGTATAATAAAGGTCCAGCACATGATTTGGGCACCGACATAGAAGAACTGGGCCACGACGCCTTCACGGTAACGCTTCAGCGTAGACAGCCTGCGCAGCGATGCCCCGATGCTGATATCGTGGCCTATGTCGCCGTTCTTGGGCATGTTGGTGAATCGGATAATCAGGAACATCACCACGATGACCAGTCCGATAATCAGGTAGGGAGAGATGAGCACACTGAGGTCGGCATCCTTCATGGCCTCGAACTCGGCATCGCTCAATAGGGCGCGCTCGTCGCTGCTCATCGGGTTGAGTTTGGCCTGAATGAAGTTCATGGCCACGAACATACCGATGATCGAGCCGCAGGGGTTGAAGCATTGCGCTAAGTTCAGTCGGCGCGTGGCGGTCTCCTCAGGACCCATGGTCAGGATATAGGGGTTGCACGATGTCTCAAGGAACGACAGGCCGCAGGTCATGATGAAATAGGCCACCAAGAAGCAGCCGTAGATGCCTACGCCCTTGGCCGGGAAAAACAGCAGGGCTCCGATGGCATAGAGTGCCAGGCCCATGAGCACGCCGGCCTTGTAGCTATACTTGCGGATGAAGATGGCAGCGGGGAAGGCCATGCAGAAGTAGCCGCCGTAGAAGGCCACCTGTACTAAGGTACCGTCGGTCACGTTCATACGGAAGATCTTCGAGAACGCCTTTACCATCGGGTTGGTGATGTCGTTGGCAAAGCCCCAGAGGGCAAAGCAGAACGTAACAAGAACAAACGGCACGAGAAAACTCACACCGTCAGCACTTTTGATTAAGGATTTTTGTTTCATAGTTGGTTAGAACTTTGCCATCTTGATGGCTACCACGGCACACTCGTCGCCTTTGTTTCCCAACCGTCCTCCCGAACGGTCTCGGGCCTGCTGCAAGTCGTTGGTTGTCAGCAGCCCATAGACCACGGGAATGTTGTTGGTGGCATTCAGACGGGCAATGCCCTGGGTAACACCCTGACAGATGTAGTCGAAATGCGGGGTCTCGCCACGGATGACGCACCCTAAGATGATGACTGCATCATAACCGTCGTTGAGCGTCATCTGGTGAGCACCGTAAATCAACTCGAACGAGCCTGGAACAGTCTTCACGTGGATGTTCTCAGGCAGCGCGCCGTGTTTCTCAAGCGTACTCACACAGCCTTCGAGCAGGGCACCCGTGATTTCCGGGTTCCACTCGGCCACCACAATGCCGAAGATCATGTTCGACGCATCGGGCACCTTATCGAAGTCGTAGTCCGACAGATTATGCAGGGCAGTAGCCATAGTCGTCTATTCAGTTTTTTGTAAATTACTTGGCAGAAGCACGCTCAATGTAAGCGTCAATGGTCTGGTAGGCCATCGAGTTGAAGTACTTGTCCTTCACCTCCTGATAGAGCTTCAGGGCCTCGTCCTTCTTGTTCTGGCTCTCGAGAATCTCGCCAGCCTGAATCAGGAACGTGGGCGACAGAGAGTTGTTGTCAGCCTTGGCGGCAGCCTCCTTCAGCAGGCTCACGGCCTTGTCCAGCTGGTCGAGGTGGGCATAGGCGTTACCCAAGGCACCGATCATGGCGGGCGAAATCATGGCATCGTCCTTCTGGTCGAACTTCTCCAGATACTTCACAGCCTCTGACCAGCTGTCGAGTTGAGCATAGCTCAGTCCGGCATAGAGATTGGCCAGGTTGCCGGCATCGCCACCTTCCTCGGCAATCTTCAGGAAACCGACGAAACCGATGCTGTCGCCGTTGAGGGCCTTCAGATAGTCCTCGTTCTGGAAATACTGCTGACCCTTGGCCAGGGCGGTGCTTGCCTTCTGGGCGCTGGGCACAGCCACATAATGATGATAGATAATACAACCTGCAACGATGATCACCACAGCAGCTACTGCAGCAATAATCTGCTTCTGATACTTGAGGAACATTGCCTCATTCTTTGAAAGCGTCTCCTCCATCTGGGGAGCGCCCTGATTAATTTGTTTTGCCATTATTGTTATACTTTTTTACTGTTCTCGACATTTGCGGCGACAAAGGTACAAATAATTTATGAATTAAGTGACTGCCGAAGCTCCTTTTTTTGAGAAAAACGATTAATAATTAGTTTTTTTTTCGTTTTTGGCAGAGAAAAAGTGTAATTTTGCACCGTGATACTCGAAAAGCTGACACTTATCAACTACAAAAACATTGCGGAAGCCACTCTGGAGCTCTCGCCAAAGATCAATTGCTTCATCGGACACAACGGCGTGGGCAAGACCAATGTGCTCGACGCCGTCTACTACCTCTCGTTCTGTCACTCGGCCTCCAACCCCATCGACTCGCAGGTGATACGTCACGAACAGGAATTCATGATGCTCGAAGGGGCCTACAGGGCCATCGATGGGCAGCCGGCTGACAGCAGCCTGCTCATCACCTGCGGCATGAAGCGGGGACAGAAGAAGCACTTCAAGCGCAACAAGAAGGAGTACAAGCGACTCTCGGAGCATATCGGGCTGATTCCCATTGTCTTAGTATCGCCCACCGACACCTATTTTATTATTGGTGGCAGCGAGGAACGCCGGCGCCTCATGGACGTCACCATCGCCCAGACCAACCACAGCTACATCGACGCCCTGACACGCTACAACAAGGCCCTGCAGCAGCGCAACACCCTGCTTAAGCAGGAGGCAGAGCCGGAACCCGAGGTGCTCAGCATCTTCGAAGAGCAGATGGCCGCCTCCGGCGAGGAGATTTTCAAGGCGAGGACGGCCTTTGCCGAGGAGCTCACGCCGCTGCTCCAGCAGTATTACCAGCAGATTTCGGGCGGTCACGAGCTCGTGGCGCTACAATACACCAGCCATTGTCAGCGAGGCCCGCTGTTAGAGGTCATCCAACGCGACCGCTTCAAGGACCGTGCCGTGGGCTACTCCCTGCACGGCATCCACCGCGACGACCTGGAAGTGAGCCTCGACGGCCACCAGATGAAGCGCGAGGGTTCGCAAGGTCAGCAGAAGACCTTCATCATTGCCCTCAAACTGGCGCAGTTTGCCCTGCTCAAGCGGGCCACACAGCGCACACCCATCCTCTTGCTCGACGACATCTTCGACAAGTTAGACGCTACCCGTGTGGAACAGATCGTGGCCCTGGTCTCAGGCGACGCCTTCGGACAGATTTTCATCACCGACACCAACCGCGAGCACCTCGACCAAATCCTCACCGCCACCGCCAACGACCACAAGATGTTCACCGTCGACGAAGGTCAGATCACCCTCATCTCTAACCTCTAAACGCTAACCCAACATGTTCCGCCGCGACGTACAACAAATCAAGGACATCCTCTTGCGCAACCTGCGCGACCAAGGGCTCGAGACACCGCTCATGCAGAAGCGACTGGTCGAGTCATGGCCAGAGGTAGCCGGTGAGCTCATTGCCAGCTACACCCTCAACACCTACATCATCAACCAGACCTTCTACGTCCACCTCTCCTCCCCCGCCCTACGTGCCGACCTCTCCCTCCGCCGCCAGCACTACGTACAGTTGCTCAATGCCCAGGCCGGCGGCCAAATCATCACCGACATCCGCTTCTGTTAGTCCTCACACGGAAGGTTTAGCTCGACTGCCCGAAGGGGAAAGTCAAAGCACAGAAATCACAGAAAAGCTACTCCCCTCCCATCTTAGGGGAGGGGTCGGGGGCGGGGTCACACGGAAACCACGGAAATCACAGAAAAGCCACTCCCCTCCCATCTTAGGGGAGGGGCCGGGGGCGGGGTCAAGACTCGGCTTTTTGGGGTAATTACGGGGAATAGGTATTTTTTAACGCCCCAAGCGTACGCTATTCAAAAAAAATGCTTATCTTTGCATGCGAAAGCGAACAAAACAGATACAATATGGAAGCAACAGTACAAATGCCACAGGCAACGCAGATGATTGTGACGCTGGAGTCAGGAGCCGTGGCGTCAGAAATACGCAAGGCCCTGAAGCTCATTCGCGGCATCGCCTCCGTGCGTGTCGCCACCATTGCCGACGACCGCGCCATCACCCCCGCCATGCGCCGCAGCATCCAGAAGGCACGCCAGGAATCTGCACGCGGCGAGACCATCGTGTGCCGCACTCCCGAGGACATGCAGAAATACTTCGACAGCCTATGATCTACAGCGTAGAATACTCCAAGGAGGCCGACGACCGTATCATCTACGACATCTATGACGACCGTGTTTCCGTGCTCGTCATCCAGGCCGAGGAACATTACAACAACAAGTAAGCTTCGCTTGCCACCGATGGGCGGGCGAGGCCGCAGTGTTTTCCATGAGAATTCATCCAACCTTAAATCTCCACCAATCTCACACCCCGCCCCCAGCCCCGCCCCTTAAAGAGGGGTGGGGAGAAGCTGAGCTTGGGCCGTTGAGCTAATCCTTCTGTGATTTCTGTGCTTTCCGTGTGACATTATTTTGTGTCTGATTTGTTGGAGATTTAAGGTTCCTTTATTCTACGTACACAGACCCTTTCTCCCCACCCCTTAGTAAGGGGAGGGGTCGGGGGCGGGGTCAAGACTCGGGTTTGGGGGTAATTATGGGGAATAGGTATTTTTTAACGCCCCAAGCGTACGCTATTCAAAATAAATGCTTATCTTTGCACCATAATTCTAATTAAGACGCTTATGAGCACTCAAATGAACCAGCAAATTGCCGACTACTTCAAGACCCAGCCCGTCTTGAAGGCATGGCTCTTTGGCTCCTTCGCCCGTGGCGAGGAGAGACCGTGGAGCGACGTGGACATACTTTTTGTGCCCGACCGTTCGGGCAAACCCTTCTCTCTTTTCACACACGGCGGTATGCTGATGGATTTGCAGGATCTCCTCGGACGCAAGGTCGATTTGGTCGAAGAGGGTTCGCTCCGCCCATACGCTGTGGAAAGTGTAAACCGTGATAAAATCCTGATTTATGAGAGAAAGAGCGAGGGATAAGGGCCGTTTACTCGACATCATCGAGTATGCTGACAACGTGACGATGCTCATTGAAGGCTACGACTTGCAAAAGTTGGTGGCCGATAAGCGCACCTACTATTCCGTAGTGAAGAACGTTGAGGTCGTGGGCGAGGCCGCTTATATGCTGACTAAGGCTTTCAAGCGGGAGCACCCCGAGATTCCATGGAAGACAGTACAAGGCATGCGCCACGTCTTGGTGCATGACTATGCCAACATCGTATCTGAAACCCTCTATGACACTGCCGTCAACGACATACCCGTGCTGCGCCGCCAGGTGGCGCAATACCTCGCTGAGACCGATTGGCAGGTTTGGGAATCCATCCCCGATGACTTAGACCCCGATGAGGATTTGGTCAATATAGCTCGCCGCATGAAGGCTAAGGACTTTAGCGCCGAGGACGTCGCTGAGATTACTGGTCTGACCGCCGAGGAAATCGAGGCGCTGTAATATAATAAAGAAATCGACACTTTAACCCACCAACCACTTAACCGACACGACATTTCAACGATGAGAGAGATGGAGCAATAACGAAACGCCCGCCCCCAGCCCCGCCCCTATAAATAGGGGTGGGGAGAAGGGGACAGTATTTCGTGTCTGATTAGTTGGAGATTTAAGGTTCCTTTATTCTACGTACACAGACCCTTTCTCCCCGCCCATCGTAGGGGAGGGGTCGGGGGCGGGGTCAGTGACATCAAAACTCTGCGGCGGGGAAAGATATACACCCCGCCCCCAGCCCCTCCCCTTAGAGGGGAGGGGAGAGCGGCGAAGATGGGAGGGGAGAGCGGTGTTATTTCTGTGTTTTCCGTGCTTTCTGTGTAACCTTACATTTGTAAAGAAAAGTGACAGTGTTAGGAATGGAAGGAAATTGGACAGGAAGGGTGGGAAATGGGGGGATGGCGTTTAGTCGGAGTAAACGGAGAGTTTAGTCCGGGCAAACGCGGAGTTTAGTCGGAGTAAACTGGGAGTTTGGGCCGAGGGGAATTTCTGGGGGTTGGAGGCCCGCAGAAATGTAAATAAAATTCGGAATTACCAGTAGAGTTCGTTCTTGTAGAAGAACACGATGGCGACGCGATAGTGGGGGGAGTCGTTGTTGGGAACCGAGAGCTCAGCGTTGTAGGCATTGTAGATCTGCGGTTTCTTGATCATGAGGCGGTTGCGAGTGGTGTCGCTCACCCAGAACGTGGAATTAGGATTGATGTGCATCGACGCCTTCTCGAACCGATGGAGCATCTCCTCATTGCCACGGAGGATGTCGAGCACCTCCTTCAGGTTCGTGGACGAGGGGAACGGGTAGCTGTAGTAGTTGTCGCCGTTGAACTGCTCGTCGAAGTCGTCGCGGGCGAAGGGTTCGCCGCCCTGTATGGTGACCCGGTCGGCGTGGGCCTTGCCCAAGACCTTGAGCAGGATGCCGCGCTGCCCACTTTCTGACTCACGGATGCAGATGAAGCGCGAGCCGATGCATTGCATATAGCTTGTGGTTCCGCTGGTCTTCAGCGTCCTCACTTTTCGGGGCAGGTTGACGATTTCTCCTACGGTCCAATTATAGTCGTTTGATGCCATTTTAGCTTTAGTTAGCTTTAGTTATTACTAATTTGCGTGCAAAGTTACGATTATTTTTCGGAATCTCCAAATTATTTTGCAAAAATCGGATGCGGCTATGCGGCTATGCGGCATAGCATTTCATAGAGATATTGCAAAAAACTAAAAAAGTGAAATTTGGGCATTTTCTCTTTTTTTAAATAAGTCTATAGAATTGATTGCCGCATAGCCGCATAGCCGCATCAGAAGATTTCCGGATGGCGCATCCTTTCGATTTCGGTTATCTGGTGCTCGTTCACGTAATAGCCCAATCGTTTTTCGTGGCCCACGCGCTTCTTCTTGAACCCCAACTTGGTCAAGATAGACCCCAACCGACGAGGCTCCGGACTCTTCTTGAGATTGCCGTAGGCCACGATCTTAGCCGCGATTTCAGCCATTGTAAGGAACTTGGAACCAGCATCCTCCATCTCGGCGGGAGAGAAGTAGACCGGTATGAGCTCCTCCTCACAGGATGGAATCATAAACCCATCTACATGTTCCTCAAGCGACTGAATGTCAGCCAATTCAAACCAATAATTGAAGCCATGCTGCAGGAGGTAGACGGCCTGGGCATACATGCCGTCGTAGGGCATGGTGTGGGTGAAGGGCGAGTCGATGGCCACGACATGGAAGGGCAGCCAGCGACGGTTGCCGGTCTGGTCGGTAAGGAACTCCTCCTTGTTGCCGGAAGCGGCATAGGTGGCCACGCGCACGCGCTTCTCCTTGTGCCGACCGAAGGGTGCGCGCACGTCGACGTTCTGGGTGGTGATCATCGACTTGAGCTTGTTCAGCTGGCGGTCGGTCATCTTGTCGAGCTCGTCGATGTTGATCAGCCCATACTCGGCGGCGCGCAGCTCCTCGTCCTTGTCCAAGCGGTCGATGTCGATGTGGTCGGTGGAGTAGGCTTGCAACTGTGGCGGCAGCAGGCGGTTGATCCACGTCGACTTGTAGATGCCCTGACGACCGACAAGCACTACGACCTGGTGGTTGACGACGGCATCGTCCATCCAGCCGGCAACCATCGCCACGAACCACTTGGGGAAGCACTGGCGCCAAAGTGTCTGTTCGGCGTCGGAGGCCATGTGGACCATCGCCGCCGTCTGACTGATATAGTCGGGCAGGTCGGGCGTCCAGGCGGGCAGCGAGAGCACGTAGTCGCGCAACGGGTTCACCTCGGGCACGACGTTCGAGTTGAGCACGGTGCGGAAGAGCCTGTCGGTCAGGTTCATGCCCGACTCGGTGCAGCAGGCCAAGTAGAGGTCGTTCTCGTCGCGTTCCTTCAGCTCGCGCCACAGGGTTGCGCCACCGGAAGCGACGGACTCCCCTGCCCCACCGGCCTCGGCTGAGCGCTGACGGATTTTTTGCGTGAGCACGTCGTAGTGCAGCTGCCGCTGCTTCAGAAAGGCGGCAATGACCTCGGTCTTCAGCGTTGTGCTCGAACGACGGGGCATCCAGGCGCCGAACTCGTCCTTGGCGGCCTTGTAGCAGCTGTGGAGCACGTCCGACGGCAGACCGTCCATCTTTCCACGGTAGTTGTCGTCGAGGGCCTGGGCGGCCTCGGTCTCGTCGACGCCCATGCGGTTGAGGATGAAGGCCACGCGCATCACGAAGTTGTGGCGGCTGCCCTTGACGAAGAACACACCCTCGTCCTCTACCCTCTTGACGGCACTCTCCAGGCGGTCGCCGAGGGGCACGCTGACGGGATTGCCATGATTGTCGACGGCATGGCGCGGCGTCTTCATCCTGACGAAGTGGCCGTCGGCATCGATGCCCAGATCTTCACGCGTCAGACGAATGGGACGTGCATCAGGACGGTAGACGGCCAACGGATCGTGGCTCAAGCCGGTCATGCGGTTCACATTCTTACACTCCATGTCCATCTCATGACCGCACCACACGCTGTACTGGTGGGCGATGCACCTGTAGGCTCGGGTGTAGAGCTCCTCGGCATGCTTCGCGTCGGCAGCCATGTCGATGACCATGCCCTCGGGCAGGTAGAAGGGCACCACCATGTGGTAGCCAAGGCCCGAGATGCTCTCGTAGCCCATACGCGCGTGATAAGAGGTACGCATGAAGGTCTTCACGCGCTCCAGCTCGTCGGCGGGCAAGCGCTCGTCGGGGCCCTTCGCGTCGAAGTCGATGAGCACCTGGTAGAGGCAGTCGCGGCAGCAGTCCTTGTTTCTGCCGCCCTCCATGCGGAAGCTGACGGCCACCTGGGGCGTCGACGTCTTCACGTCCTTGGCCGCCGCCTCACGACCCTGGGCCATCAGGTCGCGGTACAGGCGGGTACACTGTTTCAGATCCTCGTCGTGGAGGATCATGTCAATCACTTGCTCGAACGTCACGTCACGAGCCTCCTTGCTGTTGAATGTCTTGAATAGTTCCATAACTGATGTCTTCTTAGCTTTGTTCGTTACTGATGGCGGCAAAGATAAGAAGAATTGGTGAGAAAAACTGCCTACGTAGTGCCTACGCGTAGGCAGTAGCTACTGCTCGAGCAATGTCGTGAACTTGACCCTGAGCTCAGGCTCTTTGCCCTCTTGTAAGGCCCGATAATGGTCTGCCCTCATGTTTCTACGGTGCCATAGTATTTCGAAAGGCCGCCACTTGCCTTTGACGCCCATCAGCCTCTCATTCTCGGTAGACATCAGGAACACCATCACGTCGGCCAGCACCGCCGCCTCTGCGCGCGATAGCCCGACGGGCTGGTAGCTGTCGTCGATGAAGCCCGCCTCCTGCAGCCGCTGCCACATCTGCATGGCACGCTCGGTGCTGAGCCTCGGCGGCAGTTCACCTTTTGGCTGAGGGGGTGACTTGCGGGTGCCCGAGGGCTTCATGGTGCCCATCATGGCCATCATCAGGGTGCGCTGTTGTTCCATCATGCGCTCCTCGGCCTCCTGCTGCAGCTGTTTCTCGAACGCAGCAATACGCGCCATCTGATCACGATAGGCATCCTTGCCATCGTCGTAAAGCTTGATCATTTCGGAGGCCAACAGCTCAAGATGCTCCCTGGCAACAGCCGGTCCGCCATTGGCCAGATAGTACGTCACCACATCGGCCATCACCGTGCGGGCAATGGAGAATCCTTCGTAGGGACTGGCGCGTGGAAGCTGCTGGTTGGCCATTGTGGATAACGTGTATTTGGGGGTGAATAATAGTTGGAATTCCCGATGTGTCATGCGACCGATAAGAACTGAATGAAATTCCCCCTCCGTTGATGCCAAGACTCTGGAGCACAACCGCGCTGGCAGACCTGCTCAGAGCAGTCCTGTCCGCCGCGTACCAACTATAATCTTTTCTTGACATCAACTTTACCATTTTCGCATTTATCTACTTGCCATTTCTTCCAGGCGCGAATTAAAAAGCAAAATTAGGGAATTTAATCGACAAACACGCAAGAATATCCGATAAATATTCTCTCCTACCGTTTTCTCTTGACATAAATCAAGGCAAGAAGCCCGTTCTACAGCTTCCACCAGGAATCCTTCGTGCGGCATAACGCCTGAACGACGCAATTCATGGTTTTACACTCCATGACGGAAATGGCATCGGCTACCCGCCGATAAGCATATTGCCACGGACTGACAATCAGCAGTTTGTTGCCGCTACAAAGGTCGATGCGCTGCTCTGAAGGGTGATAGAGCGACGGGAAACCATTGTCCTCGACCCTCACGACAGGAAAGCCCTGATCGATGGCGGTATGGATGATGTCCTGTTCGCCCTTGGCAATCTGGGCAGAGACGAGAACTGCTCCGGCAGCGGCGGCGTCAAGGCAACGGGCTTTATGCGCCTCAAACAGACCCGCATCCTTTCTGTGGCAGACGACAGGCAACAGGCGCCCTTTCAGTAATTCAAGATTGCCGTAGCTATCGCCAACCACGGCGTTATCCTCGGTGAGCAAACGCTGGCTGACGGTCTCCCATTTGTCGGCATCATATTGCCTGCCGCATTCACGCTGCAGATAGCCCTTCAGGGCAGGAAGGGTCAGCGCGGTCGCAACGGAAGCCCGTTGCGGCAGGAGGCACTTGGGGTTGTTCTGGCGCATTAGGCGGTAGCGCGGGTTGTTGCGGATATAGTCGCGCTGCCGCTCCAGCTGGCCTTCCTGAAGGGGCATCACGTCTACATAGCCATAGCTGAAGAGCGGCGGCCGGCCGGTGGTTCCGTTTGAGGGCGTTTTAGATCTCTGCGGGATAACCGCAGAGGGCGGGCCGCCCGCTTTAGCAGGTTTCCCTGGGCCGCCCGCTTCGGCAGGTTTCCCTGGGCCGCCCGCTTCGGCGGGTTTCCCCTGCCCTCTCGCTTCGGCGGGCTCACCCTGCCCGCCCGCTTCGGCAGGTTCACCCTGCCCTCTCGCTTCGGCGGGCTCTGCTTGGCCCGTCAGCTCCCAGTAGCGGCGGTTGCAGCCCTTCTTGAAGCCGGCAATCACCTGGCCCAGGTGCGTCTCCCGCCCATTGGCGCTGACGATGTTCCGCTTCACCACCACAATGAAATGCAGATGATCGGGCATGACAACATGGTCATGCACCTCGATCATAGGATAGTGACTGTGGATGCTGTTCATCAGCTCCTGCTCCACCATTTCCCCCACCTCCGAAAGTACAACCCTCGGGGCGAGCGGGTCGCCGTCAGGCCTGCTTACATCTCCCACAATATGCCCTAAAGGCTGTTGACTGCGGTCCATGACACTCATGGTGATGTGATAAGTACCGGCCCAGCAGTAGTTTTTCCTACTGCCACGCCAGCCCATGTGCTTCGTTTCCATATCGTTGTTTCTATTGATGGCGCAAAAGTAACGAAAAACCATTTACGCTCCAAATCTTTTCGACTTTTTTAGGAAAATAGCTGCCGTCATGGCGGGGTAAAAAAAGTGCGATTTATTACGAAAAAAGTTGCGGAAAAACTTGCAGGATTCAGATATTTTTTGTACCTTTGCAATGTAAATAAAAGCAATGAACAAGCGGGAAGCGGTGGCCCGATATAGTCTGCCGCAACACAAACACAAACCAACACAAAAACTTTACAAAAGTATGGCAAGAAATGACATTACTTTTCTGGTGAATCTCCGCAAGTGCGAGAACACCGAATCCAAGGGCTACGGGATGTACTACCCCGAAGTCGAGTCCAAAGAACCGCTGTCGCTGAAGGGCTTTGCCCGCCACATGGTGAGCCACGGCAAGAAGATCAGCTACGAGGAGATGGTGCTGATGCTCCAGCA